>JAPLIO010000219.1 GCA_026389055.1 Candidatus Melainabacteria bacterium
CCTGAACTGCAGGCTACTTGGATGGTAAGCGTTGGGAAGGGGGATTGAGGCTCCCAGCCGATGAGGGTTAGAGCTTCTATGGTGATGGGCTTGGTGGGCAATTGTTCTTCGGGAATGATGATGCCTTGGTGGGCGTAGTGGTATAGTTTTTTGCCATTGAGGTGTACGGCGGAAAAGCGGGGTACCCGTTGTTGTTGTTCGCCTAAAAAGCCTGTTAAAACCGCTTCTACCGCTTCTTTTGAAAGGCTTCTTAGTGCATCAATAGCTTGTGTGTCAGAAGTCCGTTCTGCTAAGGCTTCGCCTTCGGCGTCTAGCGTGGTTGTTTCGTAGCCGAGCTGGAAGGTTGCTTGGTAGGCTTTTTTGTTGGGGAAGTGTTCAATTAGCCTTGTTGCGTTGCCTATGCAAACGGGTAGAACGCCCGTAGCCATAGGGTCTAACGTCCCGAGATGTCCGATTTTTTTGAGGTTAAAAATCTTGCGTAATTTCGCCACAACATCGTGGCTGGTTAGCCCTTGTGGTTTGTTTATGTTGAGAACCCCGAAGAGTGCTGCTTTTTTTTGGGCTTCTAGGTTGTCCATTGGTTTATTATCTTTCCAGTAAAATAGGTTTGCGATGGGTGTTTAATAGCGTGGTGTATCAAACAGTTTTCGCAAACCTATTTTGTTAAGTATTTTAGAGGAAGAGAAAAAAGCTTACTTTTTTTCTTCGCGGTACAATACACGTTTCATCACTAATGGATCATACTTGGTTAATTCCATCCGATTAGGGGTATTGCGTTTGTTTTTACGAGTATGGTACATGTGGCCGCTTTCGGTACTTTTTAAGCGGATGATTTGTGCACCTTTATCTTTTTTTGCCATGATGTGAAGAGTCTCCGAAAACTAAGGTTTAAACTTTTAATGCGTCTTGTAGGGTGGTGTTGTACTGCTTAAGGGCAGATTCCAACCCGATTTTTGTGGCTAATTTAATAACCCTTGTGCAAACACGCAAACGAACGAAGCGTTTTTCGCCTTCTAACCAAAAGCGTTTTAGCTGAAGGTTGGGTTCTTGCCTGCGGTTGTGTTTCTTGTTTGAAAAGCTGATTTTTCTTGCTTTAAGTGGTTTTTTGCCAGAAACGGCACATTCTTTTGACATCATCATCATAACGGGTATAGCATTCCTTGTAACAAGTAGGAAGAGGGAAGAAAATATGAACGCTCAACTGCTTGGGTTGAAAGCAGGGACGAAAAACTTGAGATGAATAGCGTGAATCATCAATTAGATTGTATCATATGCAAAGCAAAGTGAAAGTGCAAGTCTTTCCTGATGAAGTTACTTCGTTTGTTTACCATATGTTACACGGTTGTGGGGTCTCCGCATCGGTCTGGGCGAAGGAGTTGGGCGTTATTTTGGTAAATATGCGTTAGTTGTTGCGGTGTTTTTTTGGTGTAGAACTGGATGAGTACCCGAATAATTTGGGTCGGTAGCCCTTCGATGGTGGGTTCAACGCTGGTGAATAGAGCCACATGTTGCCATGGTAGGGTTTGGCGGGCTACTTTGGCTGGGGAAATGGCGTGTAGGTCATCGGTTAGCGTGAAGAAGACGGTGCAAATATCGTTAGGGGCGATGTTGTTGGCTTCTACTAGGGCTAACAATAGGGCTGAAACGGCTGCTTGGTGGGCTTCTGGGGTATCCACTTCAACGCTGGTTGCCCCTCTTACGCTTCGTAATAGCCAGCCACTAGGGGTTTCGGTGGGGGAGGATTGCTGTTGCATTGGTTGGTTCCTTCTGTTTTAACATTCTATCCTTAAAAGGCGTGAAACTTGGATGTACTTGTTTTCAAATAATCAATAACCCAAATAGGATCACTATCGCTTGGAAATACGGGGTAGTGAACAGAAACAATTTCTCCCTCTTTAGCAATCAGAGTTAATCGTTTCAATAAAACTTGACCCTCCACTGTAAAGGTAGGCAAGTTCAATGCTTGTTGAAATTTGAAATCGCTATCGCTTACTACTGGAAAAGGTAATTGTAGCCTTTCTGTCATTTCTTTTTGGTAATTTGTTGCTTGGACGCTTAAACCAAGCACGTCCGCTTTTAGGGCTTTTATTTCTTGATAGTGATCTCTAAACGAACAACTCTGGGGGGTACAGCCTCTAGCTCCAGGAATTTGATCCCAACCCGTGGGCAGGGGAACATTGGGTTTACCCGTCATGGGATAGCAGTAGATAACTAAGAAATTTTTAAACGAGGTCAGATTTATTGAAGATCCATTAGTCGATAACAGTGATAGATTAGGCAAGTGCAAACCTATCAGGTGGTTAGCAGCACCGTCGTCTGGAGGAATGGGTAAATTGTTGGGTGTTTGGGTTAAATCAACCATAAACGTCTCATTTTTTAAAGATTGCATCTACTTAATAGTCTTGTACTAATAGCCTATCAATAATACAATGAACAAGAAGCCGTCAAGAAAAAAACTGAAAGAACTATCTCTCCCATGGTTATTCAACTGCTGGTTGTCGATGATGACCCTGATATTTTAGCCCTCATGCAAATGGATTTTGAACTGATGGGGTTTGATGTTAAAACCGCCACCAATGGCGTTGAAGCCCTCAAACACCTTGAAGGCACCAGCCCGTTTGACGTAATTTTGCTGGATGTGATGATGCCTAAAATGGACGGCTACGAAGTCTGCAAACGCATGCGGTTGCTCTCTCATCGGGAGGAAACGCCGGTTATTTTGCTCACTGCCAAAGGGCAATTGGAAGATAAGGTCAAAGGCTTCCATGCAGGGGCGGATGACTACCTTGTCAAACCCTTTGAATTCCAAGAATTGATGGTTCGTATGCGAGCCCTCCTCCGCCGTTCGGGCAAGTTGGCTCAGCTCAAACAGGGCGGAGCAAGCACCCCCACCGTGAAAGTAACCGATACCGCCAAAACCCCACCCGTCGATGAAAACTTGGGGTTTGGAGCGTTACGCTTGTTGCCAAAATCATTGGAGATTTTGGTGTTTGATGAACTCAAACGCCTAACCCCCACGGAATTTGAAATTCTTTATTGCCTCATGCAACACCTTAACGAACCTGTCCCCTTGGGTGTTTTGCTGAAAGAAGTTTGGGGCTACGAAGCCGATGAAGACGTGCGAATGTTGCGGGTGCATGTGGGTGGCTTACGCAATAAAATTGAACCCAACCCGAAGCAACCCACGTTTGTGCAAACCGTCAACCATGTGGGGTATAAATTAGTGCTGGATAAAACCATGACCAAACCCCAAACCGCAGAGGCTTAACCCCCTTGTTCGCTGAAAAAAGACCGTCTCCTTCCTCTCAAAAACGCAAGAATCGAATTCGTAGTTGGTGGCGAGCGGTTTTATCGTTTTACCCTCAAAAACCGACTTCGTTGGCTTGGTTTAAAACCCGCCCTCGGTTTTACCAACAGCTGATTTTACTGCTAGTGGTGGCGGTTTTAACTCCCTTGGCTATTTTGAGCCTTTGGCTTTATGATATTAACGATACGGCGTTACGCAGGCAAATGAATGAAGTGGTTACTACTTTTCACCAGAACACCTTGAACGATTTACAAACGGGGTTGGAAGGGCTGGCAACCCAAGCGGAACAATCTGCCAAAGTTGTTTCGGTTTTTGAACGAACGGCAGGCACTCGGGGGCGGTTGCCTTCTGCTAACCAGCTGAATGAGTGGCTTTTGGCGTTGCCTGCTGAAACGCAAACGGTGGCGGTTTGTACGGCACGTTTTGGCGAAAGTACCAACTTAGCCGTAGCAGCCCAATGGGCGACTAAAAAGCCCGTCAAATCGGCAGATTTATCTTATTGGTGCCAGCAATCGGCTCAAGCTTTTAGCTTGAAGCCTTTTAGCTTGAAACATCGGGCGGTTTCGTGGTTAGCTTCGGTTGAAGCCTCAACGAATAATCCTGCCAATTTTATTGCTTTTCAACAGTTACGCTTTATTGTGGCCACCCCACAACAGGGTTCTTCGTATACGCTGGTGCAGATTATTGAACCCACGGCGTCGGTTCGGCAATTTCAGGCGTATCAACAGCAGTGGGCTGGGGCTTTTACGCTTTATAATCTGGCAACAAAGCAGGTTATAGGCACACCTAAAAGCTTTTTACTGCCTTCTCTCGTGCAAAAATCGTTGGTGAAATTAGGCGTCGGTAAAAGCCAAGTGTTGAATTGGAAAGATGATGCTACCGACAAGAAACGCACGGTCATCATCGCTAAATTGCCCACTTCCCCTTGGGTTGTTTTGCTGGAAGCGGCGAATTATACCAATCGGTCTTCGTTAGACCAAGCTCGGATTAAGACGTTTATTCTCATTGGTGTTAGCTTTGCGGTGAGCATGCTGTTAGGCTTGTTTTATATTTTCGGGATTATTCGCAACTTCCGCCAGCTGATTAAAGGCATCAAGGCGATGGCTCAAGGCAACTATAACCGACGCATCCGCCTCATTCGCAACTGGGCGACTCCCTTTGAAATTATTTACGTTACGGGCGAATTTAACCGTATGGGGCGGAGAATTTCCGAACAGTGGGGGTTAATTCAGCAGGCGAACCAAGCTTTGGCGAAGCTCGATGAGATGAAATCTAACTTGATAGATACGGTTAGCCATGAATTGCGGACGCCGTTGATGAATATTCAAGGCTATACGTCTCAGCTTATGCGGCACCACGAAGGCTTTTCGGGCGAACAACGGTTGAAGCATTTGAAAACCATTCGCCAGCAAACCAAACGCTTAGAACGCTTGGTGGAAGATTTGTTGGTGATTCCAGATTTAGACCGCCAATCGCTTCGTATTTACCTAGAACCGCTGGTGGTGGAAGCCTTGGTGGAACAGACGGTGGCGTTATTCCCTGAAAATAAGCAGGAACGGTTGCAAATTAACTGGCAGTTACCTGAAGGGGTTGTTGCAGAAACGGTGGAATTGCTGGCGGATGCGGCGAGGCTGGAGCAGGTGTTGGTTAATTTAATTGAAAATGCGTTTAAGTATAGTCGGCTACCTGAATCTGATTCAGTCGTTTTGAGTGTTTCTATTGAAGAGCGGTTGACGGCGGAACTGGGGGAGCGGTGGGTTCGGTTTTCGGTTGAAAACCAGTGCGAACCGATGCCTAATGGGGTGTTGCAGGGGTTGTTTGAGAAGTTTAAGCGCTTGGATGAAAGCTTGACTCGCACTACTAGGGGGAGTGGGTTGGGCTTGTTTATTGCCAAAGCCTTAACAGAAGCGATGGGTGGCGAAATTGGCTTGGCTTACCATGCGGAACAATCGACGTTTGAAGCCTTTATTCAGTTACCTTTAGTGCATTTGTAACGGTTTGGCACGAAACGGGTGCTTCATGGGTTTTATGCTTTTGATAATCGATTGAGGGGCTATTGGTAATAATATATAGGATATAAAGGGGCTTATACATGAGTTATTCACTGAATTTTTATAACGTTAGCAATAATGGTACCGTTGCTACACCACGCAAGGCGATGGAAGCAAAGGACGTTCAAGGTATTAACCCTTTTGAGATGCTGGATAAAATGGACGCTCAATCTGCTCATTTGCAGGCGTTGAGTCATAGTGCTGAGACTACCCCTCTGCAAAAAATGGAGCTAGAGAAGGCTAAACAGCGGTTAAAGCTGGCTCAATTAAAGCTTATAGGTGATCTCAATAATGAAATCCCTTCTTTACCAAGAGCTTCTAGTAAACAGGAAGACCCAACTTCGCCAAAGGCTATTTTGGCACGACAATTGGAAGAAAGAATTGCAATGATGGAACAGCGGAATGATCAGCTCAAAGGGAAGCTAGATACTAAGCCTTTCAAGGAGGGGACGACGGAACTAGGGGCTAATGCCCAAAAAGATGACGATTACACTACAGTTGGAGAGCATATCAATATGTTGCATCGTATTAAAAATGAAGAAGTAAAGCTGAGTCAATTGATGAAAAAACCCGAAACCACTGCAAGCCAAAAGCAACAAATGCAGGAAGCCAAAAATCGATTAAAAGGGGTAGAAGCGAAAATGATGACTGCTATAGCCTCCTTAAGTTCCGACGAATCAGCCTCTTAAAACAAAGAGAGAAAAGCTGGAAGATTTTTCGGCAACAAAGTTTTTTTAAGAGAGCGGGATAGGATGAAAAAACACCTTACGGCTGAATTATTGGGCAACTAGCGTTCAAATCTGGCAGTGGGGGTGCGTTATCGGCATCAAAGGGTTTGGGTTCATGGAAAACTTCAATAAACCCACCACCCAGCAGTTGCACATTATCTGGCGTGTAAAAAGCCGCTATCTGCCCAGCCGTAACGGCACTGGCAGGCTCTGCCAATTCCACCGTGAAGGTTTCAGCATCTGGCGTGGCTAGCAAGGTGGCAACCGTCGGTTCACCCGCATACCGCACTTTCACCAGCGTTTCCAGCTTGCCTTCCACCAAAAACTGAGCTTTGAAGTCTTCATCCAACCAATTCATACTTTTCAGCGTAAATTGCGAACTTTCCAAGTGGTGCTTATCACCAATAAAAACCGTATTCGTTTTCGGTTCGGTACGAATAACATAAACGGGTCTGCCAGCCGCTACATTCACGCCTCGGCGTTGCCCTTTGGTGAATAGCCAATGCCCGTCATGTTCGCCCAATACCTTGCCCGAATCCACATCCACAATGTTGCCTTTGCGAATGCCCAAGGTTTGCTTCAGATAGTTGGCTTGCCCATCCAGCACAAAGCAAATATCGACGCTTTCCTTGTAGCTACGGTTGATGATGCCCTTTTCGTTGGCGTAGTCTAGCACATCTTTTTTCAGCCATCCGCCAAGGGGGAACAGGGCGGAGTTTAATTCTTTTGGGAAGACCCGAGCCAGCATATAGGTTTGATCTTTGGTGGGGTCGGTGGCTTTGAGGATTTTGAATCCGCCATCCCGTCCGTTGGGGCGAGCTAAATTGATGTAATGCCCTGTGGCGACGTATTCCACGTCGAGCGATTCTTGGGCGTAACCCATGAATTTTTCCCATTTCACATAGCGGTTGCATTCCACGCAGGGATTGGGGGTGGTGCCTGCTTCGTAGCTTTTGTTGTAGTAATCCATCACATAATGGAAGAATTCGGCTCGTAGGTCGACGGTATCGAAGGGGATGCCCAGTTCTTCGCAGACTCTGCCAGCGTTGACGAGTGCGTCGTTGCAGCAGGTGCCTGGGCCGTTGAGTGTCCATGCGGTTAGCCCGACCACTTCGTGCCCAGCTGCCACTAGCAGGTGGGCGACGACGGAACTATCCACCCCGCCGCTCATGCCTACGGCAATTCTGCTAGGTTTTTCAGGCAACCAATTTTGTAAGTGTGGGGGGAGGAGGAGGGTGGTCATGGGTAATTATTCTAAAGGTTTTAATGCTTCGGGTAATAAATTGTGGGAAGCCAAACAATCGTAAACAACATAAAAATTACTATTTGGGTCATTCTCGGTTTTTATTCTCTCAACCCATGGTGTATTTGCATCCAACTTAAGATTGCTATCTCGGGTTTTAAGACTGGTGTACATGGCTTTGCAACTATCAGGAGCATTTTTCAAATCAGTCATTAGCTTGGTGCGTGTGGGGTTGCTTTTATGATCTTCGTAGCGGTACTGTTCCATGTGTTTGTTGGAATTGATAGAAGTCGGATGTTTAACAGGTGAAAAATGCAAGCCCAACACATATTCAAAGCACTGATTCGATACAATAAATTTCAATTTTTGAGAATGTTTTTCATCTTTAGCTAATAATGTTTTAATATCGTTGATTTTCTGTTGTGTCATTGTGTCCGTATCAAATACAACAAATACGTGTTGGTAAGCGTGAGTACCATACTTCTGAATTTGTTTATCTTCGGAATTACCCAGTAAGTCCAAGGCTTGACGAACACACACAACTTCACTACCACCTTGCACATTCTTAACCTTATGCGGATTAGTAACATTTAAAACTATTTTTAAATAGTCGTATTCACAATCACCTTCTACCGCAAAACCGAAGATAGGTCTGGATGGCAATTTTAGTATTTTGGTTGATTTTCTACCCATTATTAAAAATGCACCCTATTTGTTTTCATCGGCTATAGTGGGTACAGCCCCGTAAAGACCTTGCATATAATCGCTTTGCAGGTAAACAGGTTCAAATCCTTCGGCATCGGCGGCGGAAGTTAGCTTGGTTTCTTGAGTTTCGTCGTTGCGTTCAATAAACCACACTTGGTCTCCGTTTAGGATACTTTGGTGCATGAAGCCCGTATCATGAGTAGTAAAAAGCAAACGTGCGTGTTTCGGGTTGGTTTCAGGATTTTTAAAGATATTGATAAACCGCATGGCTAACCTTGGGTGCAAGGCTTTTTCCAGTTCATCCACCACATACATCCCACCATTTTGGAGGGTATCGATGCAGAGGAAAAATGAGAGTATAAAATATTTTTTTGTGCCGTCTGATTGCTTTGCGAAATCCCTAGTCGTGTTTTTTTTATCAGTAAAGAACAGTTTTTTATCTTCAAAATGATAGTCTTGAATATTTAAATCAGCTTCTTGTAAAATGCGAAGTAATAAAAACTTACGCTTAGTTTCAAGAAGCACATCTTTAAAATGCCAAAAATAATCGATAAAAGCTGAATAACTAAACACATCTAATTTTAGTGAATCTAACACATCTATCAGTTGATTTTGCTTTTTAGAAAAGGTTTTACGTAATATCTCAAAGTAAGGGATGGTTGTGTTAGAAAAAAATAAATGATTTTTTTTAGTCGCTGTTAAAAAGTATAGTTTTGCATATTTATCTATATCTTCTGGAAATACTTCGGGGCTATAAGTTATGTTACCCCCTTGGGTTCTTTCAAACACCGTGGTGGAAGTTGTTAGATTATAGAGTTTTTCTGAAATGACTGTTGCTTCACTATCCGTTCCTTTTAAACAAAAAGAATAATCAAATAGGCTCTCATCTTGGACAAACTTTAACTTAAAAGTAGATGATTGATTTTCGTCCTCGTAATCAATCCCAAAATCATCATCTTCATTCAATTTAACAGAGTTCATAATCAAGTCAAATGCTTTATTCATAGCCCTAAGCAACGTACTTTTGCCTGCAGCGTTTTTGCC
Organism: Candidatus Melainabacteria bacterium; assembly: GCA_026389055.1. GTDB lineage: Bacteria > Cyanobacteriota > Vampirovibrionia > Vampirovibrionales > JAJTHC01 > JACEUU01. Next base: position 9,079 of record JAPLIO010000219.1, read on the forward strand.
ATAAATACCGTTAACGGTATTTATTACGACAGGTTCGCCTGTTTCAGGGTCTACAACGCCTTCCAACATCCTGCGAGATTCAGGGTTGAAGATTTTGCTCTCATCTAAATCCGTCATCGCTTCAAACGAAAACGTGGTTTCATTTTTAAAACACAGATAATTTTCAACACTAAATTCAATTAACATACGATTATACTCTCAAATTTTATTAAAATAGCTCTTTAAACAACCATCAATTCGTGTTTTTATTTTACCACTATTTTTTACAACAAATCTTACAACGTCCCGAAGACTCTATCGCCAGCGTCGCCCAAACCTGGGACGATGTAGCCATTCTCGTTGAGGCAATCATCCACGGCTGCCGCTACAATGCTCAACGCTGGGAAGGCATCCTGCACAATCTTCAACCCCTCAGGTGAAGCAATCAAACAAATAAAGGTAATGTTCGCTTCCAACACACCCCTGTTTTTCAACGCCTCAATAGCAGCAATCGCTGAACCACCAGTCGCTAACATCGGGTCAATGACAAACGCATGGGCAGGTGGATAATCAAAACTCTTGCTAGTCGTGCTTTTCGGCAGTTTGTTATAATAAGAAATCGGCTGAAGCGTCTCCTCATTGCGTGCCAACCCCAAATGGTACAAATGGGCTTCAGGCAACCATTCCAACGACAAATCTGCCCAAACCAGCCCCGCCCGCAGAATCGGTACCACCAAAATAGGGATGTTGGGGTTGCGTTGGTACGCCGTGGTTTCGCAAATAGGGGTTTGAATGGTTACTGGCACCAAGGGAATTTGCTCTGAAGCCCGTGAAAGCAACACATTACCCACCTGCTTCATGGCGGTTCTAAACACGGCGGAAGAAGTCTCTTTATCCCGAATAAAACTTAACGCATGGGCTACAACGGGGTGCTGTTGCAACACCACCAACTTAGGCGTAGCAACGGTTTCAGAAGAAATGGTAGGCGTAGGCATTGTCATTATTTTTTCCTTAGTCATCGTTAGAAAGTAGGGTTTAACCCTTTCCAATTTATCAAAAACAGAGCGTACAAGCAATGGAAACCTCCGAAAGATGGCTTGACACGCCCGTTTGTTTATAAGTTAATAGGTTTTGTTGAAGCCATTGGTTTTAACAAGTAAACTAAGTTGCCACCTTAGCTCAGTCGGTAGAGCAGGAGACTGAAAATCCCCGTGTCGCTGGTTCAAATCCGGCAGGTGGCAATTTTTGTTTTATACCCATTCTGCTTCTTTTCTATTTTTCTATGAGATGTAACGTTCTAGTTTCCTTCGTTTTGCATTCTGCTAAGCTAGTGGATACGTCTCCCTCCGTTGTTAGTTTTTACTAAATTTAGGCTTTTTGGGGTGTTTCAATGCCTCGGCAAACAATATCGGTGAGTAGTCAATCTGCTTCTAGTTCAATGCACGGTCAGTGTGTTGCTGAATTTTTGCCATTGGTGGAACGAGAATGGGATGTTTTATTACAACGCCCGCTTAAACAATTAACTACTTTAGAAGTGAAGGCATTGGTTCAAACGGCACCATTACGGCACGTTGCCGTTATTATGGATGGGAATAGACGGTGGGCTAAAACCAAAAAACTACCCACGCTCATGGGGCATCATCGGGGTAGCCAGCGGTTGAAGGAAATTATTAAATACGCCAGTTCTGCTGGGTTGGAAGCACTCACGTGTTATGCGTTTAGCACAGAAAATTGGCAACGTACGGAAGAAGAAGTTAGCTATTTGATGAGCTTAATGGGCGATGTGCTAAGTAAGGAATTAGAAGCTATTGCGGCGTTGAATGTGCGAATTTTATTTTTGGGTTGTTTTGAAGCGGTACCCACTTTTTTACAGGAAATTTTTACGCAGGCCATTGAACGCACCAAGGGCAATACGGGGCTAACCCTTCAATTGGCAATTAACTACGGTAGTCATCAGGAATTGACGTTAGCGGTTGGGCAGTTAATTGCCCAAGCTAAAGCAGGCGAATTAGATGAAACCACGTTAACCCCAGCCCATATTGAAGCGTGTTTGGTGGCTCAAAATAAGTTACCGATGGTAGATTTGATGATTCGCCCCGGTGGGGAACAGCGGCTTTCAAACTTTTTATTGTGGCAAAGTGCTTATGCGGAATTGTTTTTCAGTGAAACGCTTTGGCCAGATTTTTCTACCTTGCATTTTGTTGATGCCGTTCAAACCTTTTGCAAACGCCAGCGTCGGTTTGGAAAATAAGCATTTTTGGGTATAATAGGGTTTTATTAGTGCTTGTTGCTGAAAGACTACTGGTGCATTATGTCGTATCAATTTTTAAAACCAGATTGGGTTGTGTTAGATGTGTTACGTCTACCGTTAGATGCCCTTGAAACGCAAGGCATAAAGGGGTTTATTTTTGATTTAGATAATACCATTATGCCCCCCCATACCGCAGAAATTTCTACCGAAATACGAGAATGGCTAACCAGCCTAACCGCCAGAGGGTTCGCCTATATTGTGGTTTCCAACAATCACAACATTGCCTACATGAAACAAGCGGAAGACCATCTTGGCGTTAAGGTTCTAGGCCCTGCTAAAAAACCCAGCCAAACCACTATGCGTGAAGCCTTGGCCTTACTAGAATTAGCCCCCAATCAAGTTTGTGTGGTGGGCGATAGACCCTTAACTGATATTTGGGCTGGGCAACGCCTTGGGGCTACCACTATTCTTGTTGACCCCCTGCAACGTGCCAACGAAAAGGGACACATCCATGTTTTACGAGCATTGGAACGCCTGTTTATCCAAGTACCACCCCCAGAACGGTGCATTGGCTACACCTACCCAACCGAACCCATCGAATAAAAGCTCCATTGCCACGCCGCACTGGGTTTTAGGTGTGATGTCTGGCACTTCGCTTGATGGCGTGGATGTTGCTCGAGCCAAATTATCGTGGAATTTTGAAAAAAACGCCCTTGCCTGTACGGATATAGCGGTTTTTTCAATCGCCATGCCTGCAGAAATCAAACAACACCTGTTAGCCCTACAAGCCGACGGATCGGGCAATCGAGGCACACTAAAGGAAACTACTTTTCTGCATCAAACTTTGGGGAAGTTATTCGCTGGTGCTGTAACCGAAGCCTTGCAGGCTTGGCAATTGAACCCCGAAGAAGTGCTATGCGTGGGGTCTCATGGGCAGACGGTTTATCATCAGCCGCCAAGCGTGGAACACCCGATGGGCGTAACCCTTCAACTGGGCGATTTAGCCTTGATGGCAAAGGAACTGCAATTGCCTATTATTGGCGATTTTCGTTTGAGAGATATGGCTTGTGGCGGGCAGGGGGCTCCGCTTGTGCCGTTTTTGGATGCCTTGTTTTTTTCGGAAGCAGGCAAGGTAAAATGTCTTCAAAACATGGGGGGCATTGGCAATGTAACGGTGCTAAACGGTGTTGAAGCCAACCCCATTGCCTTTGATACAGGGGCGGGTAATATGCTGATAGATGGGGCAATGATGGCGTTATTGGGCTTGCCGTATGATAAAAACGGCGAAACAGCCAACCGAGGCACCCTTATTCCAACGTTGTTAGAACAGCTCAAACAGCATCCGTTTTTGGGGCAACTGCCACCCAAAAGCACGGGTAGAGAAGCTTGGGGAGCCTCGTTTTTTCAGCCATTGATTGATGAATTTCAGCCTCATCACACCCCTGAAGATATTATTGCTACATTTACCGCATTTACGGCGTGGAGCTTGGTAGATGCTTATGAACGTTACGTTTTACCGCATGTGCCCCGCATTGATGAAGTGCTAATTACTGGCGGAGGGGCTTATAACCCTGCGTTGCTGGGGTGGGTTCAACATTGGATGGCACACTCTTCGGTGTTTTCAGCGAAGGGGGGTATTCCTTCGTTTGCTACTTGTGAAGCGTATGGCATGCCCAATATGGCGAAAGAAGCCGTGGCATTTGCCTTACTGGCTTGGGCTAGATGGTACGGTTTGCCTAATAATATCCCTGCTTGTACGGGGGCGATTGGGTTTGTTTCAATGGGGCATGTGGTTATTTGATACCCATTTACAGATTAAATGGCGTGTTTTCTCATCTTCTCTCATCGATTTTTTTTTGCTAGTGGGTAACGCTATGCCTAGTTGAAACTGGGATAAAAATAGAGGCCTACTCTGATTTTCGTCCCGATAATCAAGGTTATACCCATCCAAACTTTGAATCGGCATATATAGTATTTTAAAAAATTACCCGATGCTTTATTTTGTAGGGGTGTGATTTATTAGCCCTGCATAGACAAGTAGCTCATTAACTTTAGGAATAGCTATAACACCAATTGACAATTTAAATAGCGTAAGAGTTAAAAGCAACCAGTAGGAACGACCATCG
>JAPLIO010000159.1 GCA_026389055.1 Candidatus Melainabacteria bacterium
ATGTTGAGCGAATGCGAAACCTCTCCTGTGCTTGTCTTTGGGGATTCTTCATATTCATTCATAATGATGGAATGGGTATAAACGGTTAATTGGCAGACCAAAGGGGTTACGGGCGAAAAAACGGGTTCTTCTCCTCTAAACAAGCGATAAATTCCTCAAAAAAACGACAATGGCAAGCCGTTTGATAGAATAAAGTTTGTCAATTCAACCCTGTTTCTTCAGCCTTTGCAGAAAGCCACACCGCCATGGCACTCCAACACCCGAGTATCAACATCACCACCCTAAATAACCTAACACCTCAACCGACCAGAGAAAACTTGACCGATCGTCTACACTATATCATTTTACAAGAAGAAACTCGGCAAGTGGTTATTTCTTGCCACAAAATAGCCTATAAACACAGGCATATTGCCAAAGGAAAAGGGTATCAACTCACAGAAAAACGCCAAGTTACGCTAGCCCAACACTTACAAACAAAAAGTGAAGAACTTCACCTGAAAACTCAAAAAATTGAACGCCAATGGGTATTTGCCCTTAGCCAAGGCTTATTAGCAACCCAGCCACCCCAGCAGTTAATAGAAAATTTATTGATGCGAAAACTACAACAGGGCAACCCTACATTTTTACAACTTTCCAAAGAATTATTTGAACTTTCGCTTTGGCTAAAACGCCAAACCGTCGCCTATCAACATACATGGGAAGGGCAACGGTTAAGCGTTATTATTCAATTGCTACAGTTTCGAGAAACTGCTTGAGCGACCTAGGCTAAGACATTAACCGATTTATCTGCTTCTTTACCTGCATCTTTAGCAGGGGTTTGCTTTTCAGCAGAAGCCGTGCTAGCAGGGGCAGTACCTGCTACAGCTGGTTTATCGTTAGCAGGCAGTAAATTCACAATAGCAGCATCCCAAACATCCAACTGCATGGCATGAACAATCAAATTTTCTTTAGGTAAGTTCAATGCTTTCAATTGAGAATAAGTATCGTTCAATAATTTTTTCGCTTTTGCAGGGTCTTTTTCAGCAGAAAACTTCGTTTCTGTTTCAGACATAATCGTTTTGGCTTTTTCAATTTTTTCAGGAGACGCCTCAACGCTAGCTGGTTTTTCTGTTGCTTTCGCTTCAGTGGTTTGTTTCGGCGTTGCTGGTGGAGCTGTTGTTGTGGTTTTTTTAGCTTCAGGGCTAGGCGTTTCAGCGGTGGCAGCTGAAGCAGTAGCAGGGGCATTTTCAGGCAATTTCAAGCTAACCGAAGGCGAAAATACGTCGTTAGTTAAGGCTTGAGGGGCAAGAGGTATAGAACCCAACTTAGCGACTGAATCAGTCGTATTAGTGGGTAATTTCTTATCAGTAGCTGAGGCTACCAATGTTGTAGAAGAAGACCGAGGGGAAAAAGAAAGAGGAGAAATAGCTGACATCATCATGATAAACACATCCAATTCTGATTAAACGAATAATTAAAAGAGTAAATTCACATACTTCAAGCACAAAAGATAAAAACCACTGAACGTTCAAAGGTTAAACCGTCTGTTCTATACAGTAGGGTAAAACCAACAACAAGATAGTTTGTGCTACCATTGACGAAAAAATTAAGTAAACACTAAAAGTTACGAGAATACGCACAACATCTTTTTACAATCGTCCATGTTTGATATAGTATAATAAAAGCTTTTATTTTTCCAGTACTTTATTTTAAGTGGCTTTAAATGCAGTGCTACTTGAAGGATGTTATGACCACCATTGACAAATACTTTACACTAGATGAAGCCGCTGCCCTACTGCCTTGGGTGCGGGATACCTTAGTGCACGCCAATACCGAATTACTGGCACTGTATGACGAAATGGTGCTAGCTAAAAGGCTGTACGCCCTAAAATACGCCGACCGTTTACCGGGGCAAGAAGAACAACAACAAGCCCTAGAACTAAAAATTCAACGCTTTGAACAAACTATTGATCGCTGGACGGCCCGCTTCAAAGAACAAGGCATTATTGTTAGGAATCTGCAAAAAGGGATTATTGATTTTCCTTATCGCACCAAAGACAAAGATTTACTGTACCTAGTATGGCGAAAAGGCGATGACGGCATTCTCTATTTTTACGAAGCCAACGAATCTGCCAGAGGAAGAAGACCTATCGTACTACTGCCAGACTAATGCCAATTTTCAACAACAGGACACGATTTTCAATGAATGACACCCTTCAACAAACTACTGCTTCAACCCCAACCAACCAATGGCAAGATTGGTTTGAAGCAGACCACTTCCCCTTCAGCGTTCAAGCCAGTATTGAAGCAGACGTATTGGCTGAAACCGAATTCAACGCCTTGCAAGAAGCCCTTCAATCAAAGCTTTCCGCCCTGCTAGCCGCTTTTGCTGATACCGCTAAAACGGAGCGACTGCTCAGCGTTCACGCCTTAGCAGAAACATTCGATAACCCCGAAGCTTCATGGGAATTTGAATGGATGCTTTGTACCAATGCAACCATTCAGGCTTGGAATGAGGAATATCGGCAAAAAAATACTGCAACCGATGTGCTTTCCTTCCCCGCCTTTGAAGACCCAGAAACCCTGTTGCAAGCAACCGATGACGCACTGGCAATCGAATTTTTTAATCAGCAACGCCAACAAGGTGGTAGTTTGGGAACCATTGTGGTTTCATGGCATTATGCCAAAGAAGCCATCCAAGCCCTTCACCCAACGGTTCAACCCGCCAGTGCCGTTTTCCAAGAAGCCCTAATTAGGTATATCCTAGAACGCTTCTGCCACGGTTGTTTGCACCTACTGGGGCTTCACCACGAAACGCAAGAAAAATACAACCGAGTGGTTGCCTTGCAAGCCCAAACCCTAAAAACAATCATCTCCAATTAACAGAATGCTATCATCATGCCCGCTTATTCCTGTATTACCCAAGCCATTGGCAATTCTCCGCTAGTCAAGTTAAACCGCATTACCCGAGGGGTACCTGCGGATATCTATCTAAAGCTGGAAGCACACCTACCGGGCGGTAGTATTAAAGACCGTGTGGGCTTGCATTTGGTAGAAACCGCGGAAGCCAAAGGGCTAATTACCCCCAACCATACTACCCTCATTGAACCTTCTAGCGGGAATAGTGGCATTGCATTAGCCATGGTAGCCGCCGTGAAGGGCTACAAACTAATGATTGTAATGCCCGAAAGTTGTTCTATGGAACGCCGAGTGATTTTACAGGCTTATGGGGCAACCGTGGTGCTAACCAGCAAAGCCAGTGGCATGGAAGGAGCCTGCAAAAAAGCCCTTGAATTAGCCCAAACCATCCCCAATGCGTACCTATTAGACCAATTTAATAACCCAGCTAACACGGAAGTTCATTTTCAAACGACGGGGCCTGAAATTTGGGAAGCCTTGGCAGGCAAGGTGGATACACTGATTGCCAGTGTGGGAACGGGGGGTACCATTTCAGGGACGGGGGCTTATTTGAAAGCCCAAAACCCTAACATCGCCGTGGTAGCCGTAGAACCGACCGAAAGCCCTGTTTTAGCGGGAGGGTTGGCGGGTCAGCACCTTATTCAGGGCATTGGGACAGGGTTTATACCCAGTATTTTAACGGTAGCATTGATTGATGAAGTGATTGGGGTTAGTAGCCAAGAAGCCCTCATCATGGCAAGAAGGTTGGCAAAAGAAGAGGGGCTTCTTTCGGGCATATCATCAGGGGCGAATGTAGTGGCGGCTTTACAGTATGCGAAACGCCCCGAAAACGAGGGGAAGCAGATTGTAACGTTTCAATGTTCTACGGGGGAACGATATTTAAGTTCCGCCTTGTTTAGCCCCTTGTGGGAAGCCTGTAGCCAACTAAGCGTAGAGGAATCTATCCATTAAAAAATACCCAGCAATAAAAAACCTCCATTTTTAGAAAAAAACGAAGGTAAATGGGTATGTGTGTGTGTGTGAAAATTTTTCTGAAAAGGGGTTAGGAAGAAATAAGAAAGGGGGTATTGAATTTTAACTAATTGGGGGTGCTAACAACGAGAGGCAGTAAGTTCAAAGCGTAGACCTTGTGTGTGTGTGTTGAATAGGAAGGGAAAACTGAGTTTTAGCGGGGTTGTGGGTGGCGGCTGTGCTACTCACACTTTAATAAAGGAAAGCTACCAGCTAAAATTGCCTAATAACGTATTTAAGTAACGTTTCTGATACAATAGGTCTATTGTTGTGTTTCAGCAAGCAGTTACGTTGTTTTGCCTCATTGAAAATAGCGTATTTCTAGTGCATTATGTAAAAGTCTGAAGCAGTCATTAGTTTTTAGTAAGCGGAAAGCATTTTAAATACCAATGCCAATCCTTATTACAGGGTTACGATATACCACAGCTACACTCAACGTGCGGGAACAAGTGGCATTCACCGAAGCCGAATTGCCCGAAGCTTTACGTTGCCTAAAAGCTTTTCCTGCTATTGAAGAAGCGGGTATTTTAACCACCTGTAATAGGGTAGAACTACACTTAAAAGTTAGCAATTTAAAAGCAGGCAGACAAGCCGTTGCTCAGTTTTTTCAGGCGTTCAAACAGTTTGATGTACAACACTATAAAGCCAGTCTATTCGCCTATGTGGAAGAAGATGCCATTCGGCACCTATTTTCCGTGGCTTCAGGGTTAGATAGCCTGATTGTGGGCGAAGGGCAAATTTTAGGGCAAGTGCGTGATGCCTTTGAATTAGCCCAAACCACTGGCACTATTGGAAAAACACTCCATCAGCTTTATACCACCGCCTTGCATACGGGTAAGTTGGTTCGTACAGAAACAGGCATCGCTTCTAGGGATACCAGCGTTTCAAGTGCCGCCTACCAACTGGCTAAACGCCTAGAAAAAGACGCCTTCCATCAGCATCATTATTTGGTGATTGGGGGCGGAAAAATGGCGGAACTGCTGTTGGAAAAACTGAAACAAGATTTTTCATCGCCCACCAAATCGCATCAAGTAACCATTGTGAATAGAAGCCCTCAGCGGTTGCAGTATTTAAATCAAAAATTCGGGTTTTCAGGTCAATCGTTTGAAGGCTTGGCAACGGTTCTGCCAAGGGTAGATACTGTTTTTGTCGCTACTGCTGCCCCCCATGCCTTGTTTTATCCTGAACATTTTAATCGGTTGCAAAAACCCTTGCGTATTTTTGATATTTCTGTCCCCCGCAACGTGCATGATTCCGTGGGGATGTTACCGCATATTTCGCTCCATAATACCGATGACTTAGCGGGTATTGGCGATTTTTGCCCCGAAACGGAAGCCTGTATTCGTCAGCAAGCCGAAACGTTGATTGAATCAGCCTATTGGGATTTTCGGCATTGGCAACAATTGCGAGGCACAGTGCAACCCACCTTGGTGGCGGTTCGTCAGCAAGCCGAAGTGGCTCGGCAAGAAGCGTTAGCCCAAGCCAAAACAACGCCAATGGCTGGCGAAGCCTTAGCGGAATGGTCTCGGTTGTTAATGAATAAAGTATTGCATGCCCCCAGCGTAGCGTTACGTCAGCAGGGAGTTCATCATCTGCCTGATGTACAACAGATAGGGGTTTCATCGCCTCATAAGCCAGTTGCGTTGCCCCCAACCCCGCTTTCTATCGTACCGCCTGAACTATTGCCAAGAATAGCGATAAAATAATGACAAGCACCCTAAAAATTGGCACGAGAGACAGTGCCTTGGCATTAATTCAAACAGAAATGGTGATGAGTGCTGTTAAAATCACACTTGGGCAGTCGTGGCATAATCGGTTTGAAGTGGTTGCTTCCAAAGCCATGGGCGACCGTGAATTGGGCGTACCGCTTTCCATCTTAGGGGTGAAAACGGGGCAGTACGGCGTTTTTGTGAAAGAATTAGAGCAATCCTTGGTGGCTAGAACCATTGATTTAGCCATTCATAGCTTGAAAGATATGCCCAGCGTTTTGCCTGAAGGCTTAGTGGTTTATCCCGTTTTAGCGAGAGAATCCGTGGCGGATGTGTTGATTGCCAAAGGAAATTTATCGTTTTGGGCGTTGCCCGCAGGGGCTGTTGTGGGTACGTCTTCTTTGCGAAGAACGGCTCAATTGAAGCGGTTACGGCAAGACATTTCAGTCGTTTCGGTTCGGGGCAATGTGCAAACTAGGCTTCGCAAACTAGAAGAAGGTCAGCTAGATGCCTTAGTGTTGGCGGAAGCGGGCGTTAATAGGCTCGGCTTGCACGCATTAGTAACTTATCGGTTTAATGAATTTTCAGAATTATTGCCCGCCCCGTGCCAAGGGGTGTTGGGGGTTGAATCTCGAATGAACGATGAAACGGTTGCCCCTGTTTTGGCTTGTTTGGGTAATCCGTTATTAGAGCGGGTGGTGTTTGCTGAACGTACCATCATGCGGTTACTGGAAGGCGGTTGCCAGTTACCGTTAGGCGTTTATGGTTGCTGGAATGAAACCCAATCGGCGTTGGATTTACGGGTGCAGTTGCTTTCGCCTATAGAAACTAACCTCGTGGCAGAAGGCACCATTATCTTGCCTGAAACGCAAACAAACCAAGCTTGGCTGGAGCCATTACAAGCCTTTTGTGAAAAGCTATTAGCTTCGGGTGGGGATACCATCAAGCGTCAAGTCCAAGCCTTACAATTGTAAATGATGCCTAATACCCATTAACAGTTAGAATAGCGTAAGAGTTCAAACCAACCAGCTAAAGCTAGGAACGATAATCGATGAGAGAACACACTATTTAATCTGTGAATTGGTATAATACCCATTCAATCGATGAATTGAAATTAAGCATTCGGCACACTGCCAATGGAAACAGGCAGTGAGGAAGCAGGAGATTCCTCTGGCTTCTTCTTAGCAGGTTGTTTTTTATGCAATTCCCACGGAAACCACTGGTTCAACCACTGAGCTGGGGGAAATAGCGTAACCGTCTTTTTATCTTTGCTTACCCAAGTAACAGGGTCTTCTTCATCCAAAGTAAACAGCACTTCAGCCTGAAGTGTTCCCTCATGCAATTTATGCATTAAATACCGTTGCTTAGGCAACAACACCAGTTGACGCACTTCGCCAGCCTGCAAGGGTGGAAATACTTCTTGCGTAAAAGAACAAAGCAACTGATTATTCGAGCTTAACACCATTTTAAGTTTTAAATACGGTACCCGAACCCCTGATTGATTCCGTAAAACCAACACCACTTTGGGTTCCCATTCCGTGGTTTGTGCATCTTCCGCCGTACGTTGAACGGATTGAATACCAACGCTAATAAGCGTTCCCGCTGATTGATGCTGCTTGAGCAACCGCTTTACCCTAGCTGCTTCCGCTTCTAGCTGATGGCTTAAACGGGTTTGCCCCGCTAGTTGTGCCTGAGCCATCGCCCCATCCAACTGTTCCAGCAATTTCAAGCCCACTACTTGGGGTTGAGCTTGGTATGCCTGCCTATAAGCTGCCAATGCTTGGGCAGCATCTTTCACTTCGTGTTCGTAAATAGTTGCCTTGGCAAGCAATAACTTGTAACTATAATACTTACGTAACGCAGAGTCTATAAACGCTAACCGCTCTTTGGGCGATGCTTTTCGGTCTTCCAATACTTGGTATGATTGTTGCAACCCCTTAGCCAGCCATGCTTGGGTTTCTTCTTCCTGTTTATAACGCCCCACAAAATCCAACGCATGCCCCCATTGAATAATGGCTTCATCCAAGTGTTTTTGCTCAAAGGCATCTTGCCCCCATTGCTGATACAACACCCATAAGGCTTCCTTCAATTCCAAATTGTTCGATTGATGTTCATACGCCAACATCAAGGTTTTTTCTGCTTCTTGCCAGTGTTTTTTAATCATACTCAACTTGGCAGAAGCAATAGAAACCAACGCATCTTGCTGAGCCGTTCTTGATTGTGGCGGAATGTTCAACTTAATTGCCATGGCGGTTTCAAATTCATGTTCGGCTTGTTCTAATTCACCCAATTCCAACAACACTTGCCCCAACCGCAAGTGGGCTTCATAATGGGCTGCATCTTGCTGGATAATTTTTCTGAAATTATCCGCTGCCCAAGCCACCTTGCCCTCTTTCATTAATTGCTTACCTTTGTCAAGCAAATCTGCATGATTCGTATATTCCAGCAGTAACGCACCTGAAAACAACACCCCCGCCAGCAACAACGCAGCCATAACCGTTACCAACGCCTGCAATTGCGGATTCATGCCATAATTTCGCCAAGAAGCAGGCTTGTGTTTCTTGTTTTTGGCGGTCAACCCCATCATCCACCGAGAAAAAAGGGTAAAAAGCGGTGGTGTTCTTCGCTGGTTTCTTTTCATCATCAAATTAAAATCCTAGACCCCGTTAATGAACATCGCTTACAACGAAGCATCTTTGTTTGTAAGCGTAGCATCAGGATTAGCAGATGATTCAGGCGGTGTTTCTAACGTAGGAGCAACTGGCTTTAAGCGTAAATCGTTCATACGAAGCAGTGCCAATAGGGCAATAGCCAACAACACAACCCCACCCACCATCTTCAAGTAGAACCAATCAGAATGTACATAGTGCGAAACCAACAAGCCTGAAAACACACACACCAAATAAAACGCAAACACCGTTTTTCGTTGGGAAAGCCCCGCCTTCAATAACCGATGATGCAAATGGTCGCCATCAGCAACAAACGGGTTTTTGCCTCTTAACAACCTTCTTAGCGTGGAATAGGTAATATCCAATACGGGTACGCATAGCACCACCATGGGGGTTAGCATCACCACGGTATAGGTTTTTAGTACCCCTACCACGCCTAAGCAAGCCAGTGTAAAGCCAATAAATAAAGCACCGCTATCCCCCATGAAAATTTTGGCAGGATTGGTATTGTAGATTAAAAAGCCTAAGCAAGCCCCAGCCAACAACGCTGCTAACAACGCTGCTTGCGGTTGCCCAGTAAACAATGCTACCACGACCATGGTTAAGCTAGAAAGTACCCCAACGCCGCCAGCCAGCCCATCTATGCCATCAATAAAATTGACCGCATTGGAAATGCCCACCAACCAAAGCACCGTAACAGGAAAACTTAACGCATTCAACACTAACAACATAGACCCAGGTAAATCCAACGCCTCAACCGAAACGCCCATGCCAAAGGCAACAATGGAGGCTAAAAACTGCCCCGCCAACTTTACATAGGGCGATAAATTGACTAAATCATCTAGCAACCCAAGCAGAAACATCAGCGTACCGCCTGCAATTAAGCCCAAGTTGCCACGGGTAAAGATTAAATCCGTCAACTGCCCCAAGGCACCTAAGCACCCTAACGCCACTAAAAAGCTAACAAAAATTGCCACGCCCCCTAGCCGAGGAATCGGTTGCGAATGGATTTTCCGTTCACCCGGGGCGTCTAGTAAGTCTGCTTTTAGGGCATAATGCCGAACAACAGGCACCAACACCAACGAAGAAACCAAGGCGAGCAAAAAGCCTAAGCCTAATTGCAGGGGCGGAATGGAGGGGGTAATCAACGTATTAGGCACAAGGAGCGGTCTCTTTTTTAGCGGTGGAAGCACCGTACAAGGCGGGTAATTCAGGGTATAGCGGGAAGTTGGCACCCAAAGCTTCGACTGCTTCACGCAATGGGGCTAACGGTTGAGTTGGGTTCAAAACAGCACTGGCAATTAACCCACCCAACGTTTTCATCGCCGCTTCATCAAACCCACGAGTCGTTAACGCAGGCGTTCCCAACCGAATACCGCTGGTTACAAACGGGCTACGAGGGTCGTTAGGAATAGTGTTTTTGTTGGCGGTAATCCCAATTTCTTCCAACAAGGCTTGCCCTTCTTTTCCGCTAATATTGTTGGCGGTTAAATCAATCACCAATAAATGGGTATCCGTTCCGCCTGTGGTTAATTGAAGCCCTGCATCTGTCAAGGCTTTGGCTAAGGCTTGGGCATTTAACCGAACTTGTTTGGCATACTGTTTAAATTCAGCCGATAATGCTTCTTTAAAGGCAACGGCTTTAGCGGCAATCACATGCATTAAAGGCCCGCCTTGAATACCAGGAAACGTGGCTTTATCAATCGCTTTGGCGAAGCGTTCATCCGCCGCCATGAGAATACCACCCCGAGGCCCCCGCAAAGTTTTATGCGTGGTAGTGGTTACCAAGTGGCAATGAGGAAAGGGGCTAGGATGTTCGCCCGCAACCACAAGCCCTGCAATATGGGCAATATCTGCCAATAAAACGGCACCCACTTCATCGGCAATGGCACGAAATGCGGCGAAATCAATCACCCGAGGATACGCACTAGCACCGCAAATAATCATTTTTGGTTTGTTGGCGATGGCTAAGGCTCTGATGTTTTCATAGTTGAGGCGTTTGGTTTCGGCATCGACCCCATAAGAAACGATGTTAAAATAAATCCCCGAAAAATTAACGGGCGACCCATGCGTTAAATGCCCACCGTGAGATAAATCCATCCCCATGATGGTATCGCCTGCTTTTAAGTCTGCGGCTAAATAGGCCGCCATATTGGCTTGAGCCCCACTATGAGCCTGCACGTTAACGTGGTAAGCACCGAATAATTGTTTGGCACGTTCAATAGCTAATTGTTCGGCTTTATCCACCGTTTCACAGCCACCATAGTAGCGTTTTTCAGGGATGCCTTCGGCGTATTTATTGGTTAAAACCGTTCCTGCTGCTTCCATTACGGCTAAGCTGGTGAAGTTTTCGCTAGCAATCATTTCCAACGTAGATTGTTGACGATGCAATTCTTCCAACGTAATGTGATAGATTTCAGGGTCAACTGAGGCAAGATGAGCAAGTTGATTCATAATAGAGAGCGCTTCCTTCTAGGATGTGGGGCGATAGGTTATAAATTTTGTACATTCATTCTATCACAACCGCTGATTAGATTCCAACCCACCCTAAACACTGCTAATAAGTTTTATACAGTAATACCACTTCAATCATTAACTGTCGTGTTCTTTTATCGATTGTCGTTCCTATTGGTTGATGCACTATTTAATTTGTGAATCGGTTTTATACCAATTGACAATTTAAATAGCTTAAGCGTTCAAACCCACCAGTAGGAACGACCATCGCATTTGCTCTGCAGCTGCCGATGCGTTC
>JAPLIO010000021.1 GCA_026389055.1 Candidatus Melainabacteria bacterium
AACGAATGGGCATCGTGGAAAGATCGACCACCGATTCCCCTTGAACAATCGCTGATAGCGTTTCCCACGGTAGTACACGGTTCAATAAAGTCGTATTTCCCAATGTGGTAGTGTCCTTTTTTCTCAAATGGCTATCGACAGGTGATGGCTTAAAAGCAGATTACGGTGTTTGCACGTTAGCTGGATTTTGTGGGGTTAAACCCAACAAAATAGCAGGCGTTAATTGTCCCATTTGAAAAAGCAGTTCGGCTTGAGCCGCATTATACTGCATGATGGTGGTTACAAATTCCGTTTGCGTTCCCACTAAATCATTCAACGTTTGGCTAACTTCCAAATAAATACCCACTTGGCTAGCTTGCCGAAGTTTCGCTATACGATAAGCTTCTTGGTTGGCAATCAGCTTAGCTTCTAGTAGTTCGCGTTGTTGCTTTAGCAGTTGAACCCGTTGGTAAGATTCCAATGTTTGCCGTTGGCTTTCGGCTAACCGAGTTTCCAATTCTAACGTTTTTTGTTCTACCTTCGCTTTTTGAGATTTGATTCGCCCGATGCCTTCAAGCCCCATCTGGTTCAAAAAATCAACCCGTGCCCGAATACCCGCTTGAAATACGTTGCTTAAATTATCCAGCTGTGGTCCTACGCCCCCAATGTAAGACCCTAAATTGACGGTAGGCAAAAGCCTCGCCTTCAAGGTGCGTAAATCGGCTCTGGCTTCGGCTAATTGAGCCGTCAGCTCCTTCAAATCAGGGCGATTGGCTTGGGCTTCCTGCAAGCATTGTTCCAACGTCAAGGTTTCAGAAATCCAAAACTGAGAGACAGACGCTTCTTGCTTAATTTCAGATTGACCTAAAACGGGTTTGGCTAAAATGGTTTCTAAATCTGCCAGACCCAAAAACCGCTGATTTTCCGCCACCAACAAGCTTAACGATTGGTTCGCCTGCGTGCTTTGAGCCTGTAACCAATCCAGCTTTTTGCCCACCCCCGTTTTCATTCTGGCTTGTTGATACAGCGTGTTTTCTTCCGATTCCTTCAAGGCTTGTTTAGCTGCTTGAATTTTTCCTTCAGAAGCCTGCACCGTATAGTAAGCTTTAACACCCCTTAGCAATTGTTCTTGGGTGGTCTTATCTAACCCATATAACGAAGATTGCAATTGATATTTTGCCGATTGTAATTGGAAAAAGTTCGCCCCACCTAATGGAATAGGCAAGTCAAAAACCAGCTTAGGATAGTAAGTTTTCCGCTTGACCTGCACGGGTTCTTGCCGAATGAAGATAGTACCCCCATCATAGTTTTCATAAGAAAATTCACCCGTAACACTAGGCATAAATTGAGCAATCGCCCTTAATCTTTCCGCTTTGTTTTCTGATACTTTGGCTTTGGCATACAATAATTGACGGTTATTCTGAAGCACTTGATCAATCACCATCGGTAGATCAATCAAAATAGGCTTTTCTGCTTCCAAAGCTTCAGTTACGGTACCACCAGCCGAAGCCAACAGATTGACCGAAGAGGTTGGCGTAGAAAGCAACGAAACGCTCGACGTTTTATCTATTTCAGGGGCTGTAGCTTCCTTAACGGATAAACTTTCAACCGAGGCGACAGGTAATGCAGGTGTTGCCTCTGCTTCACGAGGCTCCGTTTCAGCCCACGCTAGGGAAAGCGGAAACATACTGGCTTGTAAAATAGCCGTCGTTAAACAAAGGGTTTTTAGTTTCAGCGTCATCATAGTGGGGGGTGTTCCAACATTCTAAAATAGCTACTTTTTAACGACCTGAGGGGTCTCTGAATGCTCTATCGAGCTTCATTTGTAAGGGTTCTGTTAGAAAACTAAGCAAGGTACGTTGCCGAGTAATTAAATCGGTGCTAACCGTCATACCAGGGCGTAGCGGGTTACATTGGTTCTTAAGGCGTAAGCATTGCTCCTCAAGCGTTACAGTTAATTTATACAAGCTATTGCCCTTTTCATCCTTTTGCGTGGAAGGCGAAATAGCCGTAACCGTACCCATTAACCGCCCATATTTCTGATAAGGGTAAGCATCTACCCGCAAGGCAGCTGATTGGTTCAAGTGAATGTAAGATAAATCTTGGTTAGTTACTTTTATTTCAGCATGAATGGGTAGTTTTTCAGGCACCAAGGTCAACAAGGTATCGCCCGCTTCAACAAACACCCCTGGCCCATGAACGGCTTGCTGGTTTACCCTGCCACTAGCAGGGGCTTTAATAATTGTGTATTGCTTACTGGTAGCTGTTTGAACCAATTCTTTATTAACCTGCAACATGGATTGTTCCACGTCATTCATCCGAGAGAACACTTCTTTTTCGTAGGCAGATTGAATTTGATTTAACCCCTGCATGGCAAGTTGCACGCCCAGTTTTTTGCTAGCCACTTCTGACCGAGTTTCATCTAGCAGGCGTTGTTTTTCCATTGCTTCTAAGCTGTATTGGTCTAGTTCAACTTTGGATAAGCCCCCATCGTTATACAACTGCTGGTAGCGGGCATTTCTTGATTTTAACGTCGCTAATTCTTGAGCTAATAAGCGAAACCGTGTTTGCACTTGAGCTTCTTCATGCCTACTTTGTGCAATACGCTGATGAATAACCTGCTTTTGGTTTTCATAATCTGCCATGCTAGCGTTTGCCCAAGCACTAGAAGCCGAATGGTTAGAGACAGGCTGATGAAACGCTGCAGACCGTAAAGAGCGAACATTATCACTTAAACTAGAAAGCTGAGAAGTTGTAGCGGCTTGGCTACTTTCATAAGGCTTAGGGTCTAGTTGAATAAGCGTTTGCCCTGCTTTAACCGTTTTTTGTTCTTCGGTAAACAACGCCACAATTAACCCTCTGGTAGAAGCCCGAACCACCGTTTCTTTCACTTCAGGTACTAATTCCCCAAAGCCAGAAACCGATTCTTCTAACATACAATTGTTAGCCCATACCAGCAACCCAACAACTAAGGCGACTAATACTAACGAAAACCCAAAGGTCAGTTTAAATAACTGAAATTTTGCAGTTTGAATAGACATCATCATCATTATTTAATTCCCCGAACCGTATAAGTGGTAATAGTAGTTTTTATTGGCTAACAATTCTTCAACAGTCCCTGTTTCCACGCACTGGCCACCTTCAAGTACCACCACTGAATCAAAAAACCGATGCACTTGCGGCGAATGGGAAACCACAATGACTGTTTGTTGCCGAAACCGAATGAGCAATTGCTGTAAAATCGCATCAATAACAGGGGGTTCTAAACCAGAAAAAATATCGTCAATCAACAAAACAGCAGGTTGCCGAATAATAGACCGAGCCAACAAAATACGAGCCGTCTGCCCTTCAGATAAGTTAGCCCCGTTGCTCATAATAGGCAAATTCAATCCATGCGGGCTTTGCATCAAATCAGATAAGCCACTCAAGCTAGCCGCATCCAACACCTCTTTGGGCGAAAAGGCATCATCAAACAACGTGATGTTTTCTTTCAGCGTGCCTTGAAAAATACCCTGCTGGGAATGAACCAAGCCAACGCTTTGGTGCAGAAAATCCAACGATAAATCAGGTAAGGCATAGCCATCCAACGAAAGTTGCCCAGATTGGGGTTGTAACGCTCCATGAAATAACCGAAGCAACGTACTTTTACCAGACCCACTTCTGCCCACTAACGCCACTTTCGCACCCGCAGGCACCGAAAGCGATAGATGCTTCAAAGTAGGCGGCATTTCTGGCATATAGCTAAATTGAATGGTCTTCGCTTCTAAAAAGCCTTGCACGCTAGGTAGGGTTAAATTCAACCGTGAAGCCGTTTGATTGGCGTTGGTTTCAATCAATTGGGAAGCGTCTTTAGTGGCTTGTTCTAATTTCGATGAGAGGCTCAACCATTGGGCAAAGCCATCGCCCAACCGTTGAAAAGTACCCACTAACTGCCTGCTAAACATGTTAATAGCCAAATAAATACCGAAAGATAAATGCGTTTCTACTACTTTATGAGCCCCCAAGTACAGAACACCCAAGCCCCCTAAGCCCAGTAATAGCCCTTGTAAATCCGCCAAATGAGTCCGCCAAATCAGCGGGCGGCTTTGGTTAGGCAGTACTTCCGTTTCATAAAGTTGCCAAACAATGTTTTCAAAAGGCACTTTTGCCCGAGCCACTGAAAGGGATTCCAGCTGATGCACCCCTTCATTCAACTTGTTTCTAAACTGCACTTGAGAAAGCTCTGTTTGCTGGAAGCTTTTTTTCATAGATTCTTGCGTTGCCATGGTAATTAAAATAATGGGCAACAGGGGCGAAAACGCCATCAAGGCTAATTGCCAATCCATAATAAATAAAATCAGTGCCAAGATTAACGCAAACAGGGAATCCAAGCAAGTTTGCCAAACAAAGGTCGTCATCCACTGAATTTGACTGTTAAGTAAGCTATACCATTCTAAACTTTGCCGTAATAGGGGTAGCATTTGACGATTAGGCGTTAGCCCAAATACTTGCCCTAACAGTGTTTTAACCGAATTATGAGCGATTGAATCATTCATGGTATGGGTCATCATGGTTCTAAACGCTTTTAGAACGGCATCAAACAGGTAGGAAGCCCCTAAGCCAATCGCCATAACATCCAACGTGTTCAGGTTTTGCCGCCCAAATACGCGGTCAAACACAATCATATAAAACAGCGGTGAACTAATGCTAACAATTTGAATTAAGGCAGACCCAATAACCAGCTGGGAAACAATGGGCCATTGCTGAAGGTAATGCCCCATGAGGTTAGAAGATTGAAACAATTGACTTAAAACGCCATTGGTAGTAGACCGATTGTGGGCAGCCGTTGCAGAGGAAGACATCATCATCATCATCGCTTAAACGTTGCCTCCCTTTTTACCGAACAAAAACCCCAAAGATTTTAACAAGCCGTTTCCTCCTTCTTCCCCTGTTTCTTCTTCGGTTTCAACGGCGT
This sequence comes from Candidatus Melainabacteria bacterium, assembly GCA_026389055.1. Lineage (GTDB taxonomy): Bacteria > Cyanobacteriota > Vampirovibrionia > Vampirovibrionales > JAJTHC01 > JACEUU01. The sequence goes on from JAPLIO010000021.1 coordinate 4,934, forward strand.
TGGCCTCATGCCATTCTTTGCCCGTATAAAATAGCCAATGAGGCTTAGCCAAGCGAACTTGGTCAGCAATCCACTTTTGAAAGAGTTGGTCTTTTAACGGTTCAATAACGGTGGGTGCAGAGTTGGTTAGTTGTTTTACCAACAGCCTAGCCACCATAAATTCGGTGCCATTAACCGTAAACGGGTCGGTATATTCATGGGGTTCTAGCCGAACAATTCGCTTTAGCACTTCAGGGTTTACTTGGCTACACACCACAGGCCCAATCAACCCTGCAACGCCTTGTTGTTGCACGTCTGTTTGGCTTAAAATTAAACTGGTAAAATCTGCTTGTTGTTGGGTTAATTGATTCCACGCTTCTTGTGCCGTTTCAACAGAAGGAAATTTCCCTACTTGGAACATGACATTATCGCGTTGGCTTTTCAATTGCAGAAAGGCATCTTTCAATGCAGCTTCCGTTATAATGGCTTCTTTAAGTTGTTGTAGTTGATCTTGAAAATTAAGGCGTTTGATAATAATTGCTTCGGTGATTTGTTGTTTTTCTAACCACGCTGACCACGTTTCTGGGCTATCTACTTTTACTTGCTGTTTAATATTTTCAACTTGCTCAGAAACCCGTTCAGCGTTCGGTTCCAGTTTGAATTCAACCACTTTTTCAGTTAACAAAAGCCATTCAACACAAGATTTTAATGCGGGTGTATCTAGGTTATAGTGGTGTAATGCGGCTAGTATTTCGGGCAATTCATAATCTTGTTCCCAACAACGAATAATGACTTTTTCTGCTGGTTTACCTTCACTAGCCGCTACCCGAATACTGTTTTTAGTAGCTGTAGATGCGTGCGTTTGTTTTTTTTTGTGGGTACCTTGTGGCATAAAAACTCCGATTTTAACAAGAAAACAATTAAAAAATAAAAACTTAAGTAGAAGTGGCTAACGGTAAGCAAGCTTTATAAATAGATTCTAGCTTTGAAATATGGTCTTCAACTTGAAGCGTACTGCTAGCCCACTGCCAACCTGCTAACCGAATTTCATCGTAACGTTGAGGATTATCCCAAAGGGTTTCAATAGCAGTTGCTAACGATGAAGCAGAGGCTGGTTCGAATAGTATACCACGATTAGCCCAAGAAAAACTGCCTTTTTTCTCTTCTTCTACAGAATCATCGCCTAAAAGTTCGGGCATCGCCCCTAAATTTGAAGCAATAACAGGGCAACCAACTGCCATGCTTTCAGCCACGGTTAAGCCAAAAATTTCAAACCACAAGCAAGGTAAAACGGAAACCCAGTGGCTTTTAAATAAATCAATCACTTCAGCAGCTGTTTTTTTTCCGAGGAAAAAGACTCTGTTACCAATACCTAAGCGTCGTGCTTGTTGTTTTAACGGCTCTTCTTCCTTGCCTTCGCCCACAATGGTAAGGGTAAAGCCTTCAGGTAACAAAGAGAGAGCATCCAATAACACATGAACCCCTTTTTCTTCGGAAAGCCTACCAACATAAAGCAGGTTAGGCTTTAGCAATTCAATAGGTGTAAACGCTTCGGGTTGGGTTGCAAAAAAGGCATTATCCAACGCATTTAATAAAACGGTTGTTTTAGACGTAGGCAGTTTTTGGGTTGTATGCGTTAATATGCTACAAAGTGATTGGCTGGGTAAAAGGTACTGAGAAACCACGGCGTTAATAGGCAGAAATTTTTGCCATAGGTTATCCAATAATCCGAAACCTGTTTCGCCAATACTATTGTTTTTACATGGTTTTTTGATGCAGGCTAGCAATCCGCCTTGCTGGCAACTTTGAGACGTTGATTTGCTTGGATTAAATTTTCCACTCGGGCAAATTAGGCGAGTATCATGCACAGTATAAACCACAGGGATGGCGGGTGCGTGTTTTTTGAGTGTTGCCCAAAGGCTACCTGTAATGTGGTATTGCCAATTGTGAACGTGTATCACATCTGGCTGAAAAGCGTGAAGTGCTTTTAATAATAAGGGTTCTGTTAGTGGTTGATAGAACAACTTGGCAAAAAGCATCAGTTTTTGCATCAATGAAATTTGTCGCTTTTCAATGTAGGGTAACAAACAATCATATAAAATGGTTTCTTCGTATAGCCCTGTTTCTGAAGTGGGTAGGCTTTTATCTGTTCCCCAAGCTTTTACTTCATGCCCCGCTTCTTTTAGTAACGCCACTTC
>JAPLIO010000122.1 GCA_026389055.1 Candidatus Melainabacteria bacterium
CTATTTTCAACGTGCAAGCCAACAAGTCAACCCTTGAGAGGGGTTTATTAAGGGGGCGTGGAGCCCCCTTGATTTTGCGGGGGGTTTGGGGGGTGGTCAAATACCACCCCCCATGAAGCTTTAGCCCAATGCTATCAACGTTTCCGCATTATTGTTACGAAGCGTAAAATAGTATAAATGGGTATGAGAATGGATAGTGGTATCCTTTTAAAAAAGATGGTTGAATTTTACTAGCACAAGAGACATTGCTTTTTGTTTTTATTATAATAAGGGATAGTCAATGATCATCCCTTTGTTTTCAATGAATATGTACGCACAAAAAACGTTTTTGCCATCACTAAAAATTTAAAAAAGGACTTTTCCATCACTATGAGCAGATTTCTATGGTTAATGCTTCTAGCCCTCGGGCTTGGTACCAAACGCCACTGGCACATTCTTTTCGCTATTATTTTAGGAGCAACGCTGGGCTTGGTTTTCAGCAACGCTCAGGATTTTAGCGTATTGCATGCTGTTTTCAAGTTTGTGGGGCAATTGTTTATTCGACTAGTGCAAATGCTGGTTATTCCATTGGTTGTTAGCTCCTTGGTGGTAGGCGTTACCAGTGTTGGCGACCATAAACAACTGGGGCGTATGGGCGGAAAAGTGTTTCTTTGGTTTTTAGTTTTTATGGTCATTAGTTCCTTTCTAGGGCTAGGCTTGGCATTAATTTTTGAACCTGGGGTGAACTTGCAACCGCAATTGCAGGACCCTGATAGTGTCTTAAATAGTGTTATTAACACGTATAAATCTGATTGGGCGAAAGATTTAACCCATGCCAATATTTCGGTTCAAGGGCTAAGCGATTTATTCTTGAATTTGATTCCTAAAAACCCCATTCAGGCGTTGGCTAACATGGAAATGTTACCGTTGGTTCTGTTTACCTTCTTGTTTTCAGGGGCATTAACCGCTTCAGGCGAAACAGGCAGACCCGTTATTCAGTTTTTTGAAGGCTTATTCCAAGCCACCATGAAACTAACCGATTGGGTGTTTTTAGTCGCCGTACCGGGTATTTTTTCATTAACCTTTATTGCCGTAGCGACTGCTGGGCCTCAAATTTTTCAGCTATTGGCTCCTTACGCCATGTTGATTTTAGCAGGGTTGATGATTCAAACCTTTGTCATTTTTCCCATTTTTCTTAAAGTGTTTGCTAAAGTTAGTTTTTTACAGGTGTACAAAGCTATTTCTGAAGCTATTATGGTTGCTTTCGGTACGGCTAGTAGTTCGGCTACGTTGCCTGTAACCATTGCTTGTTGCGAACGCAGGGTGGGTATTTCTAACCGTATTGCCAGCTTCGTTTTGCCAACGGGTGCCAGCATCAACAAAACGGGAACCACCATGTTTGAAGCGTTTGCGGTGGTTTTCCTTTGCCAAGCGTATGGTATTCATTTAGATGTTACCCAGCTCAGTTTAGTGGTGCTGTTTGCTATTTTAGCTTCTGTAGCCACACCAGGGGTACCGAGTGCGGGCTTAATTACAATGAGTATTGTGATTAGTAGCTTGGGCGGTAATTTACTTTCAATTGCGGGTGGCATTGCTTTGCTTTGGCCCATTGATCGTGCGTTGGATATGTTGCGGACGACCATTAACGTGATTTGTAGCTGTACGGTTTCCACGTTGGTGGCGGCACAGGAAGATGAATTAAACCGAGATGTGCTAGCGGGTACCGAACAGTGGGAAAATGTGATTAAATCTACTTAATTGCTTTGCTGAAAAACTTTAAAAAACGAACGATTCATCAATCGTTCGTTTTTTGTTGGGATACTTATCCTCATTTAATGATAAAATAAAGAAAATGACGTTCATTTTTCTTTATAGAAAGTAGCTATTGAATGATAATGACTATCAGCGAAAATCAATCCCGCTCATCTGGCAGACTAATTTTATTTACAGGGCCTTCAGGCGTGGGTAAGAATAAAATTTTAGACGTCCTATTTTGCTTGCACCCAAACCAATTAAAGTATTCCATTTCCACCACTACCCGCCTTCCGCGTACAGGGGAAGTGGATGGCACGGATTATTACTTTGTTTCCACCCAAGCCTTTGAATCCCTCATTGCCCAAGATGGCTTTTTGGAATATGCCCAATATAATGGGCAGTATTATGGCACGCCTAAAGCTAAAATCAATGAATGGTTGGCAGCAGGGCTGGATGTGGTGCTGGAAATTGAAACCCAAGGTGCGTTGCAAATAATGGAACAAGTGCCTGCTAACCAGTTGTTTTCTGTGTTTATTTTGCCCCCTGAACCAGCGATTGAAACGTTACGGGCAAGGCTTCAAACCCGCAATACGGAAACCCCTGAACAGATTGAAGCACGGCTAGTGCAATCCCAGCGGGAATTGTTGGAAGCCCCGAAGTTTCAGCATCAGCTTGTTAACTGGGTAGTGGCAGATACCGCTAAGGCGTTAAGCCAGTTGCTGTACCCTGAAACAGACTAATCTAAACCCTGTTAGCTTTTTTTATTTAATCTTTACGCTTCATAACAATAATGCGGAAGGTGCATTGTACCGTTATTTGTTGAGATTATCGCTGGTTAGTCGTAGTGCGATGTTATTTACATCTTAGGCGGGCGTACACAGAGGTACCGCCCCTACAGTATTCTTTAGATAGTTTAATGTAGGGGAGACCCTTGTGGTCGCCCAAATCAAGATTTTATGACGTTTTAAAGCGTTTCCGCATGATTGTTACGAAGCGTTTAAATCTTTGAATGGCTATTAAGTGGTTAAATACGCTAACGGATTTTTCGTTTGCCCGTTTACCACTACTTCAAAATGCAGATGCGGCCCTGTAGAATGCCCTGTACTACCTACTTTAGCAATACGTTCACCTTTAGCCACCCACTCTCCTACAGAAACGTGCAGTTTGGAACAATGGGCATACTTGGTACGAACCCCGTTACCGTGGTCAATAACAACCAACTTACCATAGCCTTGTTCCCAACCAGAATAAACCACGGTACCCGCATTGGCGGCATAAATACCAACGCCGTAAGGAGCCATAAAATCAACACCACGGTGCAACCTACCCCACCGATGCCCAAAATGAGACGATACCTTCAAGTGGCTTAGCGGACGCCGAAAATCAAACACGCTTTTCATGGCGGGTCGCCACCACGAATGATTATTGGTATCAGCTGGTTGATAAGCAGGCGGGGTGGCTGGGGCGTTTAAGGCTTCTTCCAAGGTTTCTCGTTTTTTCTGTTCGGGTAACGATAACGAAGGAATTGGGGCGGTATCTTCAAATAAATCAACCACATGGGTAGCCGTTGCACTTTTTTTTAGGGTTTGCTTCGGTTGTGCTTGTTGGCGGGTAGGGGTCGTCTCTGTTTCAAAAGTTAAGGTATCATCCACGGCGGAAGTGGGTGGGGTTGCCAAGCTGGTAGTAGCCACTGTTGTAAAGGCGATGGATTGGTTAGCTTGGGTGTGCTGGGCTGTAGCAGGGTCTACTGCATCAAAAACGTCCGTCGGTAGGGGTTCTGCACTGGCGGTTAATTCTGTTAGTAAGCGGTTATTTTTAGGTGCCTTAGCCGTATTTTTTTTATTGATGGATTGGCGTGCTACTGGGGCTTCTTCACTAACAGGGGTATTGGTTGCCCCTATCATCAACCCGCCTGAAAGCATTAAGCCTATTAGCATAATCAACAGGCCTTTTTTTTGGTTGCAGGCAGATTTTTCCCATTGATGGGGCGGAAGGTGCTATTTAATTGGTTGGTAAAACGTAAGTTGTTTTGAGCATTGGGGGGTGGGGGTAGGGGAATAGCGGTAGCGGGCTGTTGGCTAGCTAGCTTTAGTATACTGGCTACGGCTTCAGATTGAACTTTGGGTTGGGCAGGCACGCTTAGTTGGGCGAAGGCTTGGGTTTTTTGCCAGCCTTGGGTGGTTTTTTTCTGCATAATGGGGAAGGGGGTGGGGGGCGATGTTATGGCGTTAGTAGGTTGCTCAAGTAGGAAGGCGGTGTTAAAGCCTTTGGTTGGTTTTTTAACTTGAAAGGGGTTTTTCTGTTTTGCTTGGGTAGGCATAAGGGGCTGGGGGATGCTCTCTGTTTTATTTTGAACACTGGCTAACAGATAATGACAGTACAATTATAAAGTAATAAAAAGTGCAGAAGGGGAAACAATGCCTCCTTACGACAAAATTGTTACATTGCTATCCTCTCAATTGATAGCTGTATCAAAGTTTGAATTAGCACAAAATTCTGATTCGAGATGCCACAGGGGAACGATCGTTTAATTTCTTTTTGTGCTAGCTAGATTGTTTCAACCGAGCGAACAGGCAGTTTGATAATGCTTTGCATTGCCGATAAAAACGCCTGCAAATCTGCCTGCGTAGTGGTAGCACCCATTGAAACCCGCACACTGCTTTGAGCAATTGCCTTCGGTTTACCCATTGCCAACAACACCGCAGAAGGTTCAACCGCCAGCCCCGCATGGCAAGCAGACCCCGAAGAAACAGCAATCCCCCGAATATCCAACTGCAACACCAACTGTTCACCCAAATAGGGTGGAAAGGATGCATTCACAATGCCCGCCACCCGATTGTTCGGCTCCAACGGGGTGTTCATAACGCACCGTTCGCCAAACAGCGTTTGCAGTTGTTCCATCAGCCAAGCCGTCAATACCGTTAAATGCTGGTGCGTTTGATTGAGAGCGTCTAGTTTTAGCGATAACGCCGTAGCCAAGCCCACGGCATGGGGTACGGCCACCGTACCAGGGCGAATGCCTACTTCTTGGCTACCCCCAAAACACAGCGGAGCCAACGCTGAAAACCCCACCTGCGAACAGACCAAAAAGCCTCCCCCTTGGGGGCTTGAAATTTATGCCCTGATGCAGTGGCAAAATCTACCCCAAGGGCGGATAAATTGATGGGGAGTTTCCCAATGATTTGCACCATATCGCTATGAAACAGGCAGGCAGAGTTTTTCGTTTTGACGGCTTGCACGAGGGCTTCAATAGGTTGAAGCACCCCTGTTTCATTATTGGCGTGCATAACGGAACATAAAATGGTTTCGGGGGTTAAGGCTTCAACCAGTTGAGCAACCGTTAGCCTGCCTTCGTTTTCCGCATGCGGATAAAGCAACGTTAAGGCAATAGCCCCCACCCGTTCAAGATGTTGAGCCACGGCTAGCACGGCTGAATGTTCCGTGGCGGAAACGATAAAATGCGGTCGACATTGTTTATCGGGGTGCGTTTCTACCCAACGTCGAAGCACGCCTTGAAGGACGATATTATTGCCTTCCGTACCGCCTGAAGTGAACAGTAGGTGGTGCGATTGTTCGGAAACGCCTAGCAGATGGAGTAGGGTTGTTCGGGCTTGTTCTAGGGCTGTTTTGGCGGATTGCCCTGCTTCATGCAGGCTAGCGGGGTTGCCAAAATCCGTCAAGGCGTAGGGGGTCATTGCTTCCCACACTTGGGGGTGGCAGGCACTAGTAGCCGCAAAATCAAGGTAAAGCATGGTAAAACAAGCCTTAGATTCTAGGTGGTAATGAATTGTTCTTTCCCATATTTAGAGAAATAGTAGTAGACACTACCAATAGCTATTTTCAATGCGATATTAAACATCTCATCAACCGTCCAAGGGTCTACTCTAAAGTAAAACGATCCTCGGTTAAACTTATCGGATTGTGTATAGAGATACTCCTTATTAAGCTCCCCGAACATCGCAATAGTGGTTACTCTATCCAAAATCGTTGAATCTTCTGAAAAATCACAACCATCGCCAAAGCAAATGAAGGGAAAGATACATTCGTCAAGCAACGCTGTTCTAAAACCAATCACATTTTTCCCTAGTCTTTCAATGGCATTGCCTTTAGCTTGTGGCTTTTTACCTTCCGAAAGTCTTGAATCGTTAGTGCCTTGGTTTTTCTTCTCTGTAATTAAAATAGGATATAATTCACCCTTTTTATTTTCTAAACTTAAGATACCCCCATCAGGTCTCATGGAAGATTTGAGGTGATGATGATGAAATTCTATATTGGGGAATGCTTTTTTTAAATCTTCAATAACATCTTTCAAAAACCATTGTTTTTCTATTCTCAATGAAATACCTTTAAATTCTTTCATTAAAGCATTTTGCACCATTGTAATAGCAAGATCTAGCTCTTTCTCTTGTTGAGAGGATATCTCGTTGATTATAGTGTTTTCTCGTTGTTTTCTAAGATCTTCTTTTTTACTCATTTTAATTTTTCTCCACTAGAAACAAGTATTCTGTAACATATTGATTACGAGCATTGAGATTTCGACTACCCCGATAAGTATTGTATTGAGATTCAAGTATTGTTAGTTTACCAATAGATTGTAATTCGGCGATGAATTCATCTTTTTGAATAAATCCTTCACTGTTGTAAGAAATAAGTAAAAATTTGGCATTGACGTTTTTAACAATCAAAAATAAAGACTCCTTAGCACTATAAGGCTTATTGAAAGAACTTCTGTTCCAGTTATCAGGTATTCCGCTAACCTTACTAAAACTAGCAGGTGGCTCATAATTTGCAATAAGATTCAGCATAAAATAATTAGAACCATAAGGATGCTGATTATAAGGAGGGTCTAAATAAACGAGATCAAATTGTTCTGTCGAACTCTGGCTAAAAGCCACGGCGTCATGTTGTACAACTTCAAACTCGCATTCATGATGAGAAAGTAAGGGTAATTGTAAGTGTATATCTCCTAGAATTCTTGTCAAGGCGTTTGCTCCTTCACCCCCAAAAGCACCAATGCCTTGCCTGTTTTTATAAAACCCCTTAAATACACCTGCCGTATTATTATGAATTGAAGACTTCACCAACAAAGGGGCTAGAAAATAAAGTTGTATCTCTGTAGGTAGATCTTTAATATGTTGCCGAGCAGTATCTATGTACTCCGCATTTCTCCGAGTATAGAACGCACGTTCTCCTTGTTGAATACGGTCATCATCTAAGGGAGCGTACAATTCAGCAATAAAACCTCTTCGCCAATCAGCATAGATTTTGGCTTCAAGTTCTTCTAATATCATTTGAAGTTGTTTGAAGTCTACAGAACTAAGGTTGGATAAATAACAACCATTGATAATTTTTGCATAGTGTTCTAAATCATTAGATATGATCTTTTCAGCGTGCATTTTCATGTAACGAGAAACAACACCACTGCCTGAAAACAAATCTAAAAATGTTAATTTTTCTTTGTTGAGTTTAGATTTAACAAGATTAACCCCTTGTCCAATAAAAGGAAGTAGCCCTCTTTTGTTACCAATATAGGTAATAAGATCTTTCTCTAAGTAGAGGGGATTTTCTATCTGTATATTGTCTAACTGCAACTGTACTTGCATTTTTAAACCTTCTCCAATGCAAAGGGGTGCCGACGCATCAGCGTTTGTTCACGGTCTGGTCCAACGGAAACCATCCAAACAGGGCAATCCATCAATACTTCTAACCGCTTCACATATGCTTGGCAATTGGGCGGTAAGGCTTCAAAGGTTTGGCAAGCCGTCGTATCCGCCAACCAACCCTGATGGGTCTCATAAACAGGCTTCAACTGGCTTAACGTCGCTAAACTGGTCGGTAGCCTATCATAATGGGCACCTGTTTCAACATGCACATAGCCCGTGCAAACATCAATCGTTTCAAAGGAATCCAGCACATCTAGCTTGGTCAAAGCAATGCCATCTAAGCCATTAACTTCTACCCCAAACCGAGCAATCACGGCATCAAACCACCCAACCCGACGTTTACGCCCAGTGGTTGTACCATATTCCACGCCAATTTCGCAAATACGTTCGCCCACCACGGTATCTGAAAGTTCCGTCGGAAACGGGCCTTCGCCTACTCTGGTTAGGTAAGCTTTCATCACACCCAACGTGGCATCAATCTTGCTGGGCCCAACACCTGTACCTGTACAAGCCCCACCAGCCGTAGCGTTAGAACTGGTAACAAAAGGGTACGTCCCAAAATCAACATCCAACAACGTACCTTGAGCCCCTTCAAACAGCAATTGCTTGCCTGCTTTTAGGGCATCCTGTAATAATGCTAAGGTATCGCACGCATAGGGGGCTAAAATGGCTTTGTATTCCAGTGCCAAAGTGTAAAGGGTTTCTAGCGTGAACAGTTCTGTCAATTCTTTTTGCGTTAAAATGGTCTGCAATTGGGTTTTCAGCGTGATTTCAGATTCAAATAAATCTGCCACCCGAATGCCCATTCTACCCACTTTATCCATGTAAGTAGGGCCAATGCCTTTGCCTGTTGTGCCAATTTTAGACCCATTATGGCTAGAACGAAGCGTTTCCTGTTGCTTATCTTGAGCCACATGGTAGGGGAAGGTAATGTGGCAACGGTCGCTTATTTTAAGGTTTTTGGTGGAATAACCCTTGGCGTGGATGCTATCCAATTCCTCTTTCAAAAAGTGGGGGGCTAACACCACCCCTGGCCCAATAACGCAGGCTTTTTCTTCATACAATAAGCCTGAAGGCAGGTGATGAAACTTGAAGGTTTCGCCTTTGAATTTAACGGTATGCCCTGCATTGCTACCGCCTTGAGACCGTACTACCATATCGGCAAATTCTGCCAATTGGTCTACTACTTTGGCTTTGCCTTCATCGCCCCATTGGGCACCAACTACAATTAAGTGTGTCATCATCATCATCATCATCATTTATCTTTTTTTCTTGAAATAAGGCTCAAACAGTGTCTCTCGATTTTAAGTAAAGAGGAGAAAAAAGTGGCGGAGGGAGGGTAACGAACAAGCATAAAAACTTCTTTATCTCTAGCGTATCAAAAACAAGGTGCGGGGGTCAAGCTGAAAGAAAGAACGCTGTGTTAAACCGAGGGGTTATTTATAGCTATTCCAAGTAGTATTGAGCCATTCTGTAGGGGACGCTCTCCGTGGCGTCCCGTCTCACGATTTAGGCGGGCTGGCACAGAGACCAGCCCCTACGGAAATCACCAAAACCTTGTCATTTCGAGCTTGTCGAGGTCTCCCTAGATGGTAAGGAGATTCCTCGGCTACGCTCGGAATGACAAAACACGCTATTAAACCTTTAAATAGGCCTTATACCAATTGACAATTTAAATAGCGTAAGAGTTCAAACCACCCAGTAGGAACGACCATCGCATTTGCTCTGCAGCTGCCGATGCGTTCCGTCCACCGAAGGGGCAAAAAGAACATCCC
>JAPLIO010000139.1 GCA_026389055.1 Candidatus Melainabacteria bacterium
CCGAAAGAAGCCACCAGTGTGGCTTTAGCTGACAAACTAAAACCTGCGTTGGTATAAACAAAAAAAAACCGCTTTCGTTCAAAAACAAAGGCGGTTCATGTGAGGGACAAATCAATCAATCAATCAATATCAACGAGAAAAGCACTGACGTTGCTCCGTTTTTACCAACAATTATTAAACCCCTTAAACGCTTGCTTAACACGGTAGCGAAACTTGCTTCGTTATAAAGATTTAACTTGTGGAACAAAAACACCATTCAGCAGAAAAACGACTGGATACCTTTTTAACCGTTAACATTGTTTCAATTGATTCAATCGATCAATTAGGATATAGGGTTACATGATAGTATTTCCTTTCTTGGGATGAATTGGCAAAATCTATTGATTAACGCTAAACAGACGTTGCACAAGGTGTGTAACCAGCGTGTTAAGCACACTGTAGGCACTGCAATACCTGTTGAACCAGCAGAAGCTAGTACATAAGGAAAAAGCAGTTGCGGTTTATAAAAAGCTGAAACTTGTGTAAAAACCGATAGGCTTTCGCCAAGGCTTCTACCAAAACAGCTTGTTTGTTCTGAAGTCAACATGTTAATTACCTATCATTTAGTCTGTCCATCTCACAAAAAATAACAATAGACCTCTTGCACGACTCGATATCTGGGGCATCTTCTGTGTCATTTGCGGTACTCGAATCCTCATGTACGTCTGTGTACACCTGCGGTTCTCCGTTCCTCATTCCTTGAATCTGCTCCCACCTCTCGAGCCGTGCAAGTTTCAAATGGGAATAGCGTTAGATGGATACTAGGCACTGGCAAGTAAAAAACCGCAGGCGTACACAAAAGTACGTTGAGGAGTTTTTGCTTGACGGTAACAACGTAGACGCTGACGATAGTTCTATTTCAAATTGGTATTAGTGAATCCGACAAGATTTCAGAAAAGCTTTGACACTATCGTTATTTTATTCAATTTGATATGCCACCCAACCCCTGAACCGTTGTTGTTTCCCCTTACAATAGCATTAACGTCTACCGAACAAAAACTTGTGCTATTTTTTTTACAAACTGAAGCAAAATGGTTGCAATTGTTTCTAATACCCATGCCATCATTCAATAGCGTCATATTGAGCGAATACGAAACATATCTCCCTCTGCCTGCCTAAGAAGATTCTTCACGTTCGTTCAGAATGACAAAACACGCTATTCAACCATTAAAAAACAACACCCCATTATGCAAGGCGTGCAACCCGATGCAAGCCGTTAAACTCCCTGTTGAACGACGAACCCACAACAGGAAAAACCCCATCACGCTAGCCCAAATAAACGCCTTCATCCCCCAATAATCCGCAGAAAAATGAAGCAAGCCAAACAAAATAATACTCGCCACATCCTGCCACCCATCCATAAACCCCCACCACAACAAGGCATCTTTATTAGAAGAAACTCTCCCCAATAACCAATGACGAAACCACGCTTCTTCCACCAAAGGGGCTAATAATACAACCATCACCCCTTGCCCTAAGAAATTTTCCCCCACCTGCCGAATCGTTTGCTGAACGGGCAGGTGCAAAGCTTGTTCTACCAAGGTAAAGCTCAGCATACCCAACACCAAAATAGCCCCAAACAATCCTAGCAACTGCAACAACGTTCGCCCCGTAACAGGCTGAACTAACGCCTGTTTCAACGCCCCTTTTTCACGGGTTGATATTAAAAAATAGCCACCCACCAACACAAATAACCGACTACTTAACAACCATAAGCCTGCATTTCCATTACTAAAATGCCCCACTTGCTGGGTTAAAATTGAAGGTAAAAACCCATAACCTAGCCAAAAAATCCACCATCGGGATAACAGGGCTAGCAGTTGAGGATTTCGTTGGAAGAAATTAGCAGGCATTCAATAATCCAATCAAAAAAAGCAAACTCTGTCATTTTAGTATATGATAAAAGAATAAGGTTCCTCTTCTTTTAAGGGAAAAACGCCCGACCCATGCTTGCCATTGCAATGACGACGCCAACAAAAACAGCCAAAAGCCCTTTTTTAACGGGCTTACTTGCCATTGCTTCCGATTTGGGCTTGTGGCTTGTGCTTACCTTGCTGGTGGTGGGCATTACCACCTTGTGTGATATAGACCCGAAACAATTAACCAAACACAAAACAACCATT
>JAPLIO010000059.1 GCA_026389055.1 Candidatus Melainabacteria bacterium
GCTTGATTCAGAAACTTCCTCTTGATAAGGTAGCTGTATGATGACGACTAAAAAAACACGGCTAGACCATGCCTTACTGGCCTTAAACTTGACAGAAACCCCAAAACAAGCCACGGGGTTAATTATGGCAGGGCAAGTGCTAGTAAACCAACAACGCATCACGCAAGCGGGGTATGGCGTTGATTTATCAACCGATGTCGTTCGGCTAAAAGCAGACTATTGCCATTACGTTAGCCGAGGCGGACTAAAACTAGCCCATGCCCTTAAAACCTTTCAACTTTCCGCAAACCATGCTACTTGCCTAGATGTTGGTGCTTCTACAGGGGGCTTTACAGATTGCCTCCTTCAACACGGAGCAGACTTTGTTTACGCCGTAGATGTAGGCGAAGGCTTACTAGACCCCAAACTATTGCAAAACGAAAAAGTTCGTCCGATGGAAAAATGTAACGCTCGGTTTTTAACGGCAGATGCGTTTGCGGAAAAACCCCCTTCGGTTGGCGTTACGGATGTTTCGTTTATTTCGCTGAAGCAAATTTTACCGCCGTTGCTGGCTTGTTTAACCCAATCGCAAACAAGTTGGTGTGTGGCGTTATTAAAACCGCAGTTTGAATGTTTAGATTATTATTCCCCGCAAGAAGCCCACGCTTTTGATGGCGTTATTACCGATGAGACGTTACGAGAACGAGTAAAACAGGCTACCTTGGCGGATTTAGCCAAAATTGTTCCTTCGCCTTGGCACTTGGTGGCGGTTGAACGGTCGCCCATTCAAGGGGCAAAAGGCAACATTGAATTTTTAACCCTCTGGCGATGTACTTAGTTTATTTCCCTCAATCAACCGACCTATTTCCTAGTTACGGCAAAGCATGATAAAATAAAGCCTACGTTCATTTACTCTGTTGTTCCCATAGAAAGCCTGACTGAAAAATGCTCAATTTTGACCTCCTCTCTTTTACCCTGCTTAACGATTGGCCCATTTTACTACCCATTGTGGCTAGTTCCATTGTTCTAGTCATTGTTGCCCTCAACCGTTACGGCTATTATAAAGATAACCAACGAGACCTTGAAACCTTCGTTCAACGCTGGCAACGAGAACTTTACCGCTCCAACTGGGAAACGGCTCAACAACTAAGCCAACAACTGGGCGGATTAGTGGGTAGTGTGGCTCAAGAAGGATTGCAACTGCTACAAACCAATCGGGCTGGGTTTGATAAAGCGTTTGATATTACCATCAACTTAGCGGTGCGTCGGTTAGAAAAAGGGCTGAATATTTTAGGCACGATTGGGACAATTGCCCCTTACTTAGGGCTTTTCGGCACAGTTGTTCGTATTTTAATTACCTTTGGCGAAATGTCTAAAGCCCAAACCGCAGGTTCGGGCGAAGTCATGTTCGGGATTGGTTCAGCATTGATTGCCACCGCCTTTGGTTTGGCTATTGCTATTGCTGCTGTTGTTGCCAACAACTGGTTTCGAGATAAAGTGGAACTGTTTGAAAACGACTTCCAACTATTGAAGTTAGTTTTGCTTAGCGTGGCTGAAAGCACCCCCGTTTCCCCTACTGCTGCTACGGTTCAAAAATCCGTTGCCACCGTTTAGGTAGGAAGTGGCTTTATGATGGCAAAAAGCGTCGCTACGTTTTCAGATATTAACATTACCCCGCTGACCGATATTTTCTTGGTGTTGTTGGTTATTATGATGGTGGTTGCCCCCAATCTCAATCAGCAAAACCAACCTGTTACACTGCCAAAACTTCAAGCGGGCGATGCCATTAACCCAAACCTGCTAACGGTTGAAGTAACCAAAGCCAACACTTATTTTGTGCAAGGTAAAGCCACCGCTGAAGCCCAGTTGGCGAGTGCAATTCAAGGGTTTTCTGGTAAGTTAGAAGAAAAGAAAATCGTGATTCGGGCGGATGAAAGCGTTAAAAGCGGTGCTGTTTTAACCATTATGGAAGCTGCCGCCAATAGCGGATTTGAAAAGCTAGTGGTTGCAGGCGAAGCACTTTCAGGTAGCAGAACCGAAACGCTTGAAAAAACGACTACCAAAAAGCCGTTTAATAGTAACGCCTTAGCCCCTATTCAATAGTTGGAAAGTAGTTTTTATCATGGCATCTAATCGCGTTAAACAATTTTCTGAAATTAACATTACCCCGCTGACGGATATTTTCCTCGTCTTGCTGATTATTATTATGGTGGTTGCCCCCATGTTAAAAACCAAGGGCTTACCCCTAGCGTTGCCGACGGTTTCTAGCCAAAAAGAGGCTCCGCCACCAACGAAAGAGGGGTTGATTGTGCTAACGTTGCAGGCGGATGGCACGTTGTTGCTAGAGGGTAATCTGTTGCCGAGTGATGGTGTGGTTTCGGCTTTGAAAAACCTTGCCCAAGCTAAGCCTGATGGGGTTCAGTTGCAGGTACACCCTCAAGCGTCTCATCAAAAATTTGCGGGTGTGTTGGATGCCATTACCCAAGCGGGTGCCTCCCCGCTTTCTGTTGTTCGCATGGCGGAATAAACCCGCCTTCCAAAACCAACATTTCGCTATCAGGCTTTGTTTTAGGTAGAATAAAGGGCATCAAACCCTCAATCTTCCCCTAAAAAAACGAAGAGGACAAACCCATCATGGCATTATTCGGCATCGGTGTGGCTAATAGCATTTCATTTTTCCGTATTGGGCTAGCCTTCGCCACTCTTGCCCTGCTCTTTCAAACCACGGCTACCGCCTACTGGTGGGCGTTTTTCTTAACGATTATCGTTATTTGGCTCGATGGGCTAGATGGCTATCTAGCCCGAAAACTAGACGAAACCTCTCGGATTGGGAGTGTGATTGATATTTTGTCTGACCGCAATGTGGAGCAACTTTACTGGGTAACGTACGCCGTACTCGGCTGGGTGCCACTTTGGGTGCCATTGGTTATCATCACCCGAGGCATTTGGGTTGATGGATTGCGTGCCTTAGCCTTTGAACAAGGCTTTACCGCCTTTGGCACCACTTCCATGATGAAGCACCCGCTGGGCATTCTGCTGGTTAGTTCCCGCTTTAGCCGATGGACTTACGCCGTTTGCAAGGCAGCAGTTTTTGCCTTTTTAATTTTAGTGCATTTACCTAGCAAGGCTGGGCATTACCCATTTATGGATGGCATTCCCTACACCAATGCTTTGATGTGGATTACCGTCTTCTTCTGCATTGTACGGGGGCTTCCCGTGCTGATTGAAAGCAAACGCTTCCTAATCATTCCCGAAAATCCAACAGCAGAAGGGTAAAGCCATATGTTAAGCCTTTCCCCCCTACAAGCTGGTTCGTTATTTGGTGTTTATTTCGTCATCGTAGCCATTATTTCCTACGTTTTGGGTAAAAAAATCCACACGCTACGAGATTTCTTCTTAGCCAACCAAAAACTGGGCGTGTTACCCATTGCCTTTTCATTCGCCGCCGCTTGGTTTGGGGCATACGCCACCAAAGGAGCAATGGACGCCTACTACGCCCAAGGCTTAAGCGGACTATGGTTTGTTGCCATACCAGGCATGGCTTCGTTATTTTTAGTGTCCAGATTTCTATCACAACGTATTGCCCAAACGCAAAGCTTGTCGATGCCCCAATCTGTGGAGCAATCCTACGGCAAACTGGGCAGATGGTTCTTAAGCTGGACGATTTTAGTAGCCAGCACCACAACGTTAGCTTCTCAACTAGTCGCCACCAAAGGGGTTTTAGCCGCTGCTCTCGGCGTGGATGAAACCGCCCCCATTATCGCCTTGCTAGGCGGAGTCGTTTTTTATTGCCTGTTTGGCGGATTTTTCGCCGTGGCGTTGACGGATATTTTGCAGTTTTTCGTCTTGCTTTTGGGGCTTTTAATTCTCGTCGTTTTCTGCGGAAGCAACGCCCTATTGCACCCTGAAACGCTCACCGCTTTTTGGGCGAAACAATCAGCTGGCTACTGGAACTTCCTCCCCAATCCGTGGGAAACCTTAACGCTCACACTGATTTTCACGCTAGCTTGGGGCATCGCCCCCGAAATGTGGCAACGGATGATAGCATCTCAAAATGCGGAAAAAGCCAAGAAAGCCTCGGTTTTAGCCACCACGTTTTTATTGGGGTTGAACGGCTTAGTCGTTATTATCGGGCTATTGGCAGGCGGTGTTTTAGGCGAAAACAAATGGGGAACCACCCCCGAAGCGTTGGTTCGTCTTGCCGAAGCCTTGCCTTCGCCCATTTTGAGTTGGACGGTTATTATCGGTTTTTTGGCAGCGGTTACTTCCACGATGGATTCCGTCCTCAATGTGGGCAGCCTGACTTTTACGCATGATTTATATGCTCGGTTTTTCCGCCCCAACGCCAAAATGCCCGAACTGCTTTGGGTGTCTAGGTTTGCTACGCTGATTGTCCCCATTCCCGCCTTGTGGATTGCCCTGACCCGTAGCGATTTGATCGGCGTGCTTTGGCTTTCGGCGGATGTTTACGCCTGTACCATGCTAGTGCCGATTATTGGGCTACTCTTTGCGAAAACCCCGAACAGATTAGGCGGTCAACTAGCGATGGCGTTGGGGGGAAGCGTGGCCTTCGGCACGATTTTAAACCAATACCACGCCGTTAATTGGAGCTGGTGGGCACCCAGCCCTTACGCCACACTTGTGGGCATTGGGGCGAGTGCCTTTGGCTATTTGCTGGGTGGCTGGATTCACACCCTTAACACCCCTGAATTTCAGCAGGATTTAGTGAATTTTCACTATAATCAACCCTGCAAAAACGCCGTATGGTACAACTTATTTTTTACCCCGCTTTCATGGGGATACGGGTTCATTGTTGCCCTTCGCAATGCTCTCTATCAAGCAAAAATACTGCCTATTACCCACTGTAGCGTGCCTGTTATCAGCATTGGCAACATCACGACTGGCGGAACAGGTAAAACACCGATGACGCTGGCGATTGCCCAACAATTGATAGCCGAAGGGCAGAAAGTGGTCATTTTATCCCGAGGGTATGGAGCGAAAACGCCTCAAGCTTACGCCCAAGCCACTTCGCCTGATTTTGGGGATGAAGCGTTTTTCTTGCAACAGGCGTTGCCTGAAGCCGTGGTGATTGTCGGCAAAAACCGAGCGAAAAACGCCCTGAGAGCCGTTACGGATTATGCCCCCACCGTCATTTTGTTGGATGACGGCTTTCAGTACCAAGCCCTCCATCGGGATGTGAACCTTGTGCTGGTGGATACTACCCGCTTGGTGGGCAATGGCAAACTGCTACCATTAGGAGCGTTGAGAGAACCGCTTTCAACACTCCCACAAAGAGCGACACACGTTTGTTTTACTCGATTTGAAGCCACGCAATCTATAGATAAACTGGTTACTGCTTTAAACCTTCCACCTACACTGCCTGTTAGCACGGCGGGCTTGCAAGCCGTGGGTTGGAAGCCCTTAGCCAGCGATGCTACCGCCCCCCCATTAGAGCTATTGGCGTTGAGCGGAAAATCTGCGTTAGTGGTTTCGGGTATTGCGAACCCTGCTCAATTTGAAACGATGGTGGAAGATTTAGGCGTGAAGGTGCTTCACCATTGGCAACAGGCAGACCATGCCGTGCTTTCAACTGAAGCAATGGCTCAACTGCTATTGCACTGGGAACGGTTGGGGCAACCCCTGCTAATTACCACAGAAAAAGATGCCCCCAAATGGCGTAATGCTCTGGAACAATCGGAACGAAGATCGAAAGACGACGCAGAAAAGCAGGCTATTCAGCTCCTCCTCAACCAATTTTGGGTACTACAAGTTGCCTTCACCGTGCCTGATTCATTCGCCCAAACGGTTAGCCTTCAGCTGAAAGATTAGGGTACTTCATGGGTAGTTTTCGCTGTCCATCTTGATAAGCGGAATAAGCGGTTAGCCCAGCCCCTAGTAATAAGGCTCCTAAGGCTACGCCACCAGCCACTTTGGTGGTTTTACCGCCTTTGGTTACTTCTTTGAAGAACGATTCTTCAACCAAAGTATTAACTGTTGGAGGCTTCACTTTCGGGGCTTTACTTGCCCTAAAAGTAGCTTCGGCTTTGGCTATTTCTTTTTTAATGTTTTCTTGTGCATCGTTCCATAGCTGTTTGGCTTTTTTTTCCACTTCTGCTACTTTTGCAGGGGTTTTGAACTCCGCTTCAATTCGTTGTTTATTTTGATCAAACGTAGCTTGAGCTTTTATTTTTGCCTGCTCCCACGTCAAATTCGTATCGGCTTGCTTATAGTGATAAGCCAGTAACTCTTCCTGAGTTACCACTGGAAGAGTATTCAACCCCAGAAGTTCCATTTTAGCACTACTTAAATCTTCCGCATCTAAACCTGTTGCCGCTAAATTGTTAATAACCGTTTTTAGCGTAGTGTGGTCATTCGTAGCAAGAGCATCCTTTAATAACTTTTCATTATTATCATGCGTTAACAGTGTTCTCGTTTCATCCGCCCACTGATCTGGAACGTTTAAAAATTGATTCAACACATCAAAATTTTTCATTTGTTGAACTTTAGGCTTTACTTCATTCACTTTCGCTGTCCACTCTACATCAGAAACAAAACCATAGGAAGATTTTAAACTTTGCTTGTTCGCTTCAGTAATTTCTCTTTTTTGCAAAGTTCCGATTAAATGAGGCTTAGCTTCTTCCAAAGTTTTAGGTATTTTACTCGTGTCGCCTTCAAAAGCCGTCCAAACATCATTATCCTGAAACAATCCCTGCTCAGATAAAATGTTTTTTTCAATTTCTCTCAATGCTTCCTCTTTCTTATTTACCCACTGAGCGTCAATTTCAGCTTTTGTAAACACTTTTTCTTTAAACCCTATTTTCTCTGGCGTTTCAGATTGACTAGCGGATGAACTTTTCTTACTAGCCTCTCGTTCTTGTTGATGCGTCAACCACCCAACCGTACCACCAGCAAAGCTTGCCCCTAATAAGGTACCGCCTGCTTGCAACGCCACTTCCCCCCCTTGCACCCCATAACTGCTGGATGAAGCTTGCTCGGTGGGTTGATTCTCTTCTGAAACGGGCTTTATTTTCCTAGGATGGACTGGATATTGACCATAGCCAAAATTCGCCGTTGAAATACTCGTCATTTTTTAACATACCTTACAAATTGAAACCACCACACAAGTGGATAAAACCCTAGCGGTACCCTCTTTGTGCTAGCATAGAAGCATGCTTAAATCAACACGCCAACCCTCACCCCCTCAACGCATTGTCGTGCTTCGCTACCGATTTATTGGCGATACGGTGCTGATGCTACCCTTCTTGGAATCACTCCGCCAACAGTACCCGCAGGCGATTATTGACGTGGTCGTCTCCCCAAATTCAGGCGAAATTCTCACCCACTGCCCGTGGATAAACAACCTCATCTTCTACTGCAAAAAATCCGAAAACACCCCCGAAACACCCGCTGAAAACACCTGCTACATCAAAAGCTTTCAAACGCTAGTCAAACACCTAAAAACGCAAAAATATGATTGGGCATTTGTACTGAAACGCTCGCTTTCCTCTGCCGTTATTCCTTTTCTGGCGGGCATTCCGGTTCGCATTGGCTTTAACACGGAATATCGCTCCCTTTTGCTAACGCACCCCCTGCCCTATCCTGAAAAAGGGCATGAAATTGACGCATTCTTATCCGTGCTAGCAGGGGAGGGCATTCCCACACCCCAAACGCCCAAACTATCTGCGTGGATTGACCCCGCCACAGACCACACGGTTACTAATCGATTCGCTCTTTATCATGCCGAAGGGGCTATTCATATTGGGTTGCACGCCGTGGCTTCTAACCCTGTAAAGTCTTGGGTACCGCACCGATGGCAGGCTCTTTTAGCATTGCTGATTACGCAATTTGAAGCCCAAGGGATTACCACTGAAACAGTGTTTTTTCATGCCTTTGGTACAAAATCCGATAGCGTCGCTTATGAACCGATGCTGGCTAGCTTGCCCCCCAACTGGCAACCCCAGTGGGTGGATTGGTGTGGCAAGACGGATTTATTGGAAACCCAAGCGTTGTTAAAACGAATGACCCTTTTAGTGGGTGTGGATTCTGGGTTATTGCATTTGGCGGCTTGTGTGGGCACGCCGGTGGTGGGGTTGTATGGGCCTTTATCGGTTGAGCGGTGGGGTGTTTGGGGGCGAACCCATGCGGTGCCTGAAGTAGTTGCTCATCAGCTCTTGTTTTTGGGGTTGGCATGCCAGCCTTGTGGGCTGAAGCATCCGTGCCAAAATAGCTTCCAGTGCCTCGGTTCGTTATCAGAACACTGGGTACTGGAAGCTATGATGAAAAAATTAGGAGTAAGACAACCTACTTAGACGGACTTTACGCCACGGCTTCAGGTGATTTAGCACTAGGAGCAGTGCCTATCCCAACAGCAATTGTCGCAACAGGTGTAACAGGGGTAACAGGAGTAGGAGCCACCTCAGCAAGTTTCTCAGTAGCAGCAGGTGCAACAGGAGCAGAAGCCACCTCAGTAGGCTTTGCTGGTTCAGTAGGCTTGTCAGTAGCAATTGTCGCAACAGGTGTAGCAGGAGCAACTACTTCAACAGGCTTCTCAGGAGCAGGAGCACTGGCATCAGCCGTTTTGACGTCAGGTTTTACTGCTTCGGCAGGTGCAGGCTTTACTGCTTCGGCAGACTTCTCAGGAGTAGAAGCACTGGCATCAGCCGTTTTGACGTCAGATTTTACTGGTTCGACAGATGCAGGTTTTACTGCTTCAACAGGCTTGGCAGCGGTAGAAGTACCAGCATCAGCCATTTTGACTTCAGATTTTGCTACTTCAGTAGGCTTAGCAGGAGTAACGCCTGCCCCAACAGCAAATGCCAATTTACCAGCAACAGTATTATCAGTCGCTTTGACTTCGGCAGATTTTACCGCTTCGGTAGATGTGGCCTTATCAGTAGCAGATGGCGTAACAGAAGCATCAGTCGTTTTTTCATCGGTAGGCCTATCAGCGGGCTTAACTTCCTCTTTAGGACTCAAACCCGTCCAATCAGAAAAATTCTTAACACCGTCAGCAATATTTTTAGACGTTTCTGCCAAAGCCCAACCTGGAAAATTCCAAGTATTCTGAATACCACCAGCAATATAGTCAGGGGTTTTCTTCAAATTATCCAACCCATCAGCTGCAATTTTTTTAGTATCCTCCCATCTATCGCCTATCCATTTACCAGCAGCATTACAAGTCTTACCAGCATCATCCCAAGCTTTAGCAATAGCAGGAGTATGAGGAGCTACAACAGCAGCCGTAATAGCACCAACTGCACCAGCACCCAGAACAACAGCAGTAGTAATAGGAGCCAAAGCAATACCAGCTGCAACAGCACCAACCGCCGCTATAGGAACAGATACCTCCGGATGATCAACAGCCGCCTTAGCCACATCTTTAACACGATCTCGAGTCCAAGAAGCAACATTACCAATCATATTTGCACCACCATTAACGAAACCCATAATATTTTTACCAATACCTTCAGGGTACTCAGGATCCTTGGGAGGGTTTAACTCAGGACCATAATCCTGAGCCCAACGACCTACGAAATTCGTCGCATTCCAAAATGGATTACCAGTAGTATTTAAATCAATGGGCGGATTCAAGTAAGAAGCGTTCCACTAGGGGTGGAACGCTTCTTACTTGAATCCGCCAAGCAGCTGTAAATCTAGTAAGGCTCCTTCGTTTTTATCTAAATTCAGAAAAGCTAACCCTAGTCAGATGCCCTATATTTGGATGATGATGCAAGTACTCTCATTTGGTGAGGTAGTAACAATTGTTAATAATTTAAAACCAGAGTATGTTCAGCTATTTTTAGCACACTTCAATTTGCGTTCTAATGAAGCAAGAGGTATATTTGTCAGCTTAAATAAATTGAGAAATGCGTGTGCTCATCATAATAGAATTTGGAATAATAAAATTGATGAATGTCCTAAAATACCGAGAATTCTAGCCTTGAAAAATGCTGAGCAGTGGGTTGATAAAATTAATGATAAACAGACTTTAGCTTTGATGTATTTTATACTGCTTCATATGCTAGAAGCATTACACCCCTCAAAATCAATCAAATTCAAACAGGATTTTAGCTTGTGGGTTCAGCAATTATGCAATACCCCTCAGCGTCGGCATTATCTGGCTAGAATCGGATTCTCTGAAGCCGTGCTAACGGGCTTATTTGTGTAATCCTTCCCGTTCAAAAACCATCATCCTTCAACCTAAACAACCATCCATATTAACAGTTAGCCTACAACTATACAACTTTAGATGCTTTTCCTTTTCGTTCCCTTTTGCTATAATCACGCCTAGTATGGTTTCGTTACCGCTATCAAGGAATAAATATTTTTTTATATGATGAATTATCAATTACTGAAACGGCTGTTGGTGGGGGCTCCACTGCCTTCACATCGGGAAAAACATGAACGCTTATCAGTAGGAACCGCTTTAGCCGTTTTCGCAGCCGATGCCCTCTCTTCCACTGCCTACGCGACAGAAGAAATCTTACTAGCCTTAGCCATTCCCGCCTACGCCCTTTATGCAGGGTTTGCCAATATTTTATCCATTCCTATTGCGATTGCCATTTGTTTGCTGATGGTGATTGTGGTTGCCTCCTACAAGCAAGTCATCAAAGCGTATGACCAAGGGGGCGGTACTTACGAAGTTTCTAAAGAACATTTAGGCTTGCACGCCAGTCATGTAGCAGGGGCTGCCTTGCTAATTGATTATGTACTAACCGCCGCCGTTTCCGTTTCAGCTGGGGTAGATGCCTTAGTAGCCACCAAGTGGGTGCCTCCGCATCAGCGGGTGGAATGGGCGTGTGGTTTTTTGGCTGTTATTACCATTATCAACTTGCGGGGCGTAAAGGAATCAGGGTTATTCTTTAGTATTCCTGCTTACATCTTTATTTTTGCCATGGTTACGATGGTTATTACAGGTGTGGTGCAAGCCTTAACGGGGCATCCGTTAACGCCACTACCGATTAATTTCGACCATGGTTGGCAAGGCGTGGGCATCCCTGAAAACATTCAAGACTTATTGGGCGTTGGCTTGTTGCTAGCCATGGTTAAAGCTTTTTCCCACGGGTGTACGGCATTAACGGGTATTGAAGCCATTTCCAACGGCGTTAAAGCGTTTAAAGAACCTGCTGCCAATAATGCCAATAAAACCATGGTAATTATGGGCTGTATTCTTGGGTTTCTATTTATTGGGATGACCATTATCGCGTTTTTCCACCGTATTATGCCCGTGGAAAATAACACCGTGATTGCCCAAGTGGCAACAGCCGTTTTTGGCGGAGGTTCTTTCTTCTATTATCTCGTTCAGTTTATGACGACCGTTATTTTGGTGTTTGCCGCCAATACCAGTTTTGCAGGCTTCCCAAGGCTGACCAGTATTCTAGCCAACGATGGCTTTTTGCCTCGTCAGCTAATGCACTTGGGCGATAGATTGGTTTTTTCAAATGGTATTATTCTACTGGGCTTGGTTTCTGGCGGATTAGTCGTGCTGTATCACGCTAGCACGCATGATTTGATTCCCTTGTATGCCGTGGGCGTGTTTTTATCGTTTACCTTAGCTCAAGCGGGCATGGTCAAGCATCACATTCATAACAAAGAAGGCAACTGGAAATACAGTTTATTTATCAACGGTTTCGGGGCGATTGTTACCGCTATTGCCACCATTATTCTGTTGTTGGAAAAATTTACAGAAGGTGCTTGGTTGGTTGTAGCGGGTATTTTTGGCATTATGTGGGTGTTCCGTAAAATTAAACGCCATTATATTAGTGTGGCAAGGCAGTTAATTCTGCCAGAATCTCCGCAAGCTTTTAGCCAGCCTGTTATTGAACATACCGTTGTGGTGTTGGTTTCTTCGTTGCACCGTGGCACGTTGCCAGCGTTACGCTACGCTAGAACCATTTCTTCTCGGATAGAAGCCATTCATGTGGAATTACGCCCAGATTTAAGCAAACGCTTGGTGGATGCTTGGGATGATTGGGGACAGGGCGTGCCGTTGACGGTGTTGAAATCCAACTATCGTTCGGTTATTCAACCGTTGATGGAATATATTGAAGAAGTGGATGATAGACACCCTGATGATATGGTTACGGTAATTATTCCTGAATTTGTAACCAAGAAGTTTTGGCATAACATTTTGCATAACCAAAGTTCGTTGCTAATTAAAGCCATGTTGGCATTCCGCCCCAACAAGGTGGTAACATCCGTTCGCTACTTCTTGGAAGAATAATTAAATGAAAAAGACAAAAATTTTGACTGTGCAAGACTCAGAGATTACCCTTGTTTCTCATAAGGAACAGGAGTATATTTCTTTAACAGATATGGCTAAAAAATTTGGTAGTCTTTCTTTAATTGAGCAGTGGTTGAGAAATAAGAATACATTAGACCTCTTGCATGACTCAATATCTGGGGCATCTTCGTTGTCATTTGCGGTACTCGAATTCTTATGTACTATAGTGTACACCTCAAATTCTCCGTTCCTCATTCCTAGAATCTGCACCCACCTATCGAGTCATGCAA
>JAPLIO010000090.1 GCA_026389055.1 Candidatus Melainabacteria bacterium
TACCTAGCCTTCAACATTGCTAGCGTATAGGGAATTTATCGGTAAAAATGGGTCTATTAGCAGTCTCTCTTCTTTCGTTCAACTGATTTTAAAAAACGACTTTTCTCCTTGCTTTTCTTCTCTTTTGTTTTAAGACTGCTTTTTAATTTTTTCTCTTAAATTCTGAATAACGACTTGTATTGTTGCACGGCTAGGTAGCGGTTTACCCCTACTTTTTTCCTTCTGTTGTTGATGCCCAAAACGCTCAACCTTAAAGAAAGAAAAAAGCAGTGGCTTTTTGTCTACTCTGTCTCTTTTGCTAATGCTATTACAAGGTTATTTTATTTTAATGAACATGGTTTCTTCGCTAGCCAATGGTGGCACACAACTAATTAACATGGCATTTTCAAAGCCTGTTATTGCTGCTGCAACTGCGTTGGATGACCCCAATCATCCTGCAGGGCTGATTGTGCGTGATAGCCTTCAAAATTTTGGCATGATTAATGAAGCCAAAGAAAAATCCGTTGAATACGGGCAAGAAATGAGCCTCATTATGTGGGGGACTGCCTTTATTTGGGGCGGTGGCTCGTTTCTATTAAAACAGTTATACGAAGGGGCGTTACACCAAACCAACGTGTTACCTTTCATCAATGCCGATGATTCCCCCAAACAAAAAAGCTTATTAACAGAAATCAAAAATAAGAGTGCTGTTAAGTTTGCTGAGACTTCTGCCACGCAAAAGCAGTTGAAAAAACAGTTGAATCAGCGGTTTGAAGCCTTGGGTAAAAGTATAGAAAAAATCCCCGCAGGTACTCGGAAGATTGCTCAAGCTGTGGGCATTGGGCTTTCGGTTATTTTACCTGCCTATTTAGTGGGCGTTAAATTGCAAGAATTCGCCCATCATCAATCGCACAATAAATCAGATGCTAAACGCGATGCGTTGTACCAATCGATTGCCGACCGGTGGCAACCTAGCTTGTTTTCCTTAGATGCTAGCCAAGAAGCCAATACGTTTGCTGCCAAGGCGAATCAAGAAAAAACGGCTCAAAGTAACCCTGCTGCCCCTGCCCCAAGAACGGCACCCTCGTTAGCTACCAATGCCATTGCGGCGGTGGATTTCTTCAATACGCACCCTGCATTAACCAATTTAGGCTTTGTAGATGGCTTTATTACGGGAGGCAGATTGATTAAAAGTGAGGGTAATTACGATAGATTAAGTTGGGCAGTTAATGAAGCCATTTTGGTTTTCATGGTTTATTTTGGATCTCAACTGCTCAATGATACGATGAAAAAAACCATTTTTGAATCTCAAACCTTTGGAAAAGCCACCCCAGTTAGCGAACTTTCGTTTGAAGCGGTGGCTAGTTTAAGAGAAAATTATGGTATGCCAACGCACAATTTTAGAAAATCTTACCTAAAAAGCTTGAACGCTTTAGGGCTTGATAACTTGGCTCATTTAGGAGGCAGTAGTATTGCCAATGGAACACTTAAGAATACGACGTTGAACACTAAAACGAATTATCCAGATGGTATGAGCGAGGATGTGCTAAGACACGCTAAAGTAACCGTTGAAATCAATGAAGACCATTACGCTAAAACTTTACTAGAGAATAAAAGTAAAATTGCTAGTGCTATTGAAACCTACATGGCAAAAACGCCTTACAAAAAAGGCGAAAACATGATTATTGACACGTTAATAGCCAATGGTACGTTGCCTGTTTGGTATGAAAACTTTAAGCTGGAACACCTGAACCCGCTTCATGAGAAAACCGTGTTGGGGCAGGATATTTCTAAACCATTGCAACAGGCGGAAGCTATTAAGAATGAAACGGTAAAAGGGTTTGGTAATCACGTTAAAACGTTTTTTGGGTTTAATCATCCTAAAGCGGGGATATTGAACAATTTCAGCACGGTAGAAGGTGTCTTTCATAAGTTGAACCAGTTGGCTCAATATGAAAAACAGGCTGAAGTTAGCAAGCTTATCAACAAGGGGATGGGTGCTAAGGCGGTGGCGTTAGTGGGTTCTTTGGTGGTTAGTTATGCGATTTTGGGGGTCGCATCGCCCAAGTTACAGCATTGGGTGGCTAGCAATTTCTCAGGGGAAAAACTGCCTGAACGCTTGAAGCCGAATATGGATAAAGAGGCTATACGCAATGAGATTGTTGCGGAAGCGATTAAGAAAAAATTAGTAGAGCAACAACCTAATACGCCTATTCCATTGCAGGTGCCTTCGTTGTTGCGGTTAGGTAAAATTCCGTTTTCTCTTCGTAATGGGCAAACCCCTGTTTTATCTGCAAAAGCACGAAATGGGAAACCGTTTACGGCAAAGGCTTAGCCTTTCGGGGTTGATTAGCTAGCCTCTTCATCCGCCAGTTCAGGGTTTAGGGGTTTGGGTTGGCGGGTAATCCAATCTGTTTTCAGGCTTTCAATTCGGTCAATCATCAATACCCCATTGAGGTGATCCATCTCATGCTGAATACAAACGGCTTCCAACATCGTAGCCTCCTGCTCAAACCACTGCCCCCACTGGTCTTGAGCCTTCACCGTTATCTTCTGAGGTCGCTTCACATTCGCTAAATATTCAGGAAAGCTCAAACACCCTTCCCGCATCGTTTTATTGCGTGAAGCCTGCACAATTTCAGGGTTTATATAAACCCGCAATTGGTCTTTTGTGCTAGCCGCAGCCATATCCATCACAAAAACCTGTAACGGTTGCCCCACCTGCTGTGCCGCCAACCCAATCGCCCCAGTACAAGCGTAAAGCGTCTCAATCATATCTGCCACAAGGGTTTGCAGGGTCTCATCAAACGCCGTAACCCGTTCCCCCACTGCCCGCAACACAGGGTGCGGATATTTATAAATCTTCAAAATCGCCATGGTTTAATGCCCTATCTAATAGTTCTGCCCCTACAACGCAATGGCATCAACCGAACGCAACCGCACTTCCAGCGAAAGCCTTGTACCTAGGGCTTGTAGCTCTGCATCCAACACGGTATGAGGCACCGTTTTAGGGCAATCAAATTCCACCACCAAAATGTAAACCGTACCTTCTTCCCCCGCAATGGAATGGGCGTTTAAATCCGTAATGTTCGCCTCAAAACCCGCCAATAGCGTAGAAACTTCAAACGTAATGCCTGTTTTATCTCTTCCAGCAACTGAAACTAAGTACGACCGATGCGGTTTTTCCGCAGGGTTGTGAGATTTTAAGTGGGCAGGTAAAATGGCTTCCTGTAAGCGTTTATGGGTAAAAGTAAGCCCCAGTGTTTCTTCCAGCCCCAGCAAAGCTTGACGCAACTGTAACCAAGCCGATTCCGAAGGCAATTCCAGCAGTAAAATCATGGCAAATTGTCCGCCAAGGCGTGTCATGGTAGAATCTGCAATGTTGCCGCCAACTGTAGTTAATGCTTGCGTTAAGGCAGAAACCAAACCCGGTTTATCTTGACCAATAGTAGAAAGTGCAACAGAAATAGAGGCGGTTGTCATGGTGTTAAAAACCTTATTTTCAGGGGTTGAAAAAGCAAATAAAATCGTTAATACTAACTATAGCATGGCTAAAAAATCGACGCTATCCTTCCATTAAAAATGCAAAAAAACACCCTCTCTCCCCCATCATCTGATACTAAAAAGTAGTTAAAAAACAACTAATGTTAGTTAATCTCAACCTAAAAACCAGTTAAACTTAACCTGAAAATCAGTTAATTTTAAGAGCCTTTCAAAAATTGAATAGCGTATTTTGTCATTCTGAACGAACGTGAAGAATCCCCTTAGATAAACACAGGAGGGGGCTCGCATTCGCTTAAATGGGACTATGTGCTATTTGTGCTATTTGCTCTCTTTCCCTTTCTTTTTCTCTGTTCCCACGCCCCCCAAAAAAAGAGGACTTTCGATTTATGAAATCTGATTTACTGACTTACAGCGGTTACTGTGGCACTGTAGGCTATTGCAAAGATAAAAACATACTGATCGGTGAAATTCTTTATATTAACGAACCTATCACCTACCAAGCATTCACGTTACCCTTACTTTTTGAAGCCTTTATGGATGCCGTTGAAGACTACGTTGTGCGGTGTGAAATGAATAAAAAACGACCCCAGCAAACCTTCAAAGGGATTTTTCAAATTAGAATTAACCCCGAAGTGCATCGGCAATGTACCCTATTTGCGAGGAAAAATGGAATGTCGCTCAATGAATACATTAGCACCGTACTAGCTGAACACCTAAAAACGCAACCAGAGCTATTCCCGTTTCAGCAATAGCCCCAAGGAAGGGGTGTTTATACCCATTCAAAGAGTGCAAGTCGTTTCCATCTTTCGCTGGGTGGTTTCGATTCTTAGGCTATTCTAATAGACCTCTTGCATGACTCGATATCTGGGGCATCTTTTTTATCATTTGCGGTACTCCTTTGGTTATTTAGTTAGTCTAAACGCCCGTCAGTCCGTTCCGCATTCCTCAAATCTGCACCCACCTATCGAGCCATGCA
>JAPLIO010000247.1 GCA_026389055.1 Candidatus Melainabacteria bacterium
ATGATAAGTTGGATCATCACTTTTTCTACTCCTTTCTTTTTTTTATTGTGTAAACGAGGGACTGCTCCAACAGTCCCTTTTTTCAACGAATTTAAAGTTGAAAGGTCTAGCGGAGCGTCTTCGGTTTACTAGCAAACAAAAAAGAAAGAGAACCATTGCTATTTTAAATAAAACTAAAAAGCTTTTCAAGATAACTTTATTACTTTTTTTGATAGTGCTTCTTTCTTCTAGCCCACCTGAAGCTAAAGCTGCTGATAAGCTTGAAGCTTCGCCAAAAACCGCCTCAGCTAATGCGAGTAAACCGCTTTCTGCTATTGAAGTTTACAACGAAGGCGTTAAGTTGCTAATGGCTGGGCAAACAGAACAACAACGGGGCGAAACGGCTCAAGCAGAAACCCTGTTTCAGCGAGCAGAACAAGCGTTTGGGCTGGCACTAAAAACATCAAACCCTAAACTGGTTGAAGCCCAAAGCAACTTAGGCTATGTTCAGCTTTACCGAAAACAATACCCGCAAGCCATCAAACAATTTAAGCTGGCACTCAAACTAAACCCTAAACACCCAGAAACGCTTCAAGGGTTGGCAATGGCCTATGTTCAACAACATCAAGCGGAAAAAGCCTTGCCCTTGTTTGAACAACTGACCCAGTTAGACCCTCAAAACCCCACCTATTGGTTTAATTTAGGCAGTACCGCCCAATGCTTAAACTTAACACAACAAGCAGAAGTCGCTTATCAAGAAGTGTTAAAGTTGGCACCCAAGCAACAAGCTGCCGTTTTCAACCTTGCCACATTAAAAGAAAATACGGTAAACTACAAGGAAGCCTTAGCCTTGTATACAGGGTGTATTAAGATAGATGCTGGTTCGTTAATTGGCTTGGAAGCCATGAAACGAGCAAACCAACTAAAATCCATGAAACCTTAACTCATCCGTTCAACCCCAGTGGGAGACTGCTTCTTAATGATGATGACTGTTGCCCCCGTTGTTTCAATCCACAAAAATTGGTTAGCCTGTTTAGGTCTTCAAGTAGTGGCTGGTTTATTAGCACTTGCGTGTTTTAAACCCACTTCTTTAACACTAGGTATTGATATTACCCTAGGTAGCATCTTGATTTTAGTGGGGTTACTCAATAGTATTCGCCCATGGCGGGTTTCTATCCATAACCTGCTACACCCCTTCAAAAAAGGATTAGTCATTAGTTGGTTTTTGGTTAGCCTACTTTCTGTTGCGTTGCACCCAGCGTTATTGATTTTTTCGCTATTTTCAATTGTGCAATTTCAACGTTTTACACCGCAGTTTAAGCCTTCCCACGTAGCATGGATGTTGGGTTCTGCTGGGGTGTTGATAGCAGGTGCCGTTAGTTGGCATTTAACTCAATCCCCTCCCATTACAAAGATGATGGCATACGGTACGCATATCATCGCCTTGTGGATGAGTAGTTTTTTACCGTTGCTAGGGTGGTATAGTTTAACGCAAGTACAAACTAGAACCTTGCTGGAAGCCCAACAAGGGGCGTTGATGCAACAATCCACCTTGGCATTGACGGATGCCCTAACGGGCTTGGGAAACAGACGGTATTTTGACGAAACGCTTAGCAGAGAAATGGCACGTACCAAACGCAATGCGTCTCCGCTTTCGTTGGTGTTGTTGGATATTGATTTTTTCAAGAAAATTAATGATGTTTACGGGCATACCACGGGCGATGCTGTACTGAAAGAACTAGCCTCGTTAATGGCTACTAATCTTAGGCAGTGTGATTGGATAGCCCGTTATGGTGGGGAAGAATACGCCTTAATTTTACCAGATACGCCTTGTTTGGAAGCCCTTAAACTGTTGGAACGACTTCGGTTGTTGGTGGAAAAACAGGTGTTTGCCAGAGACCATTCCCCCATGAAAATAACCGTTAGTATGGGTATTACGCAGTATGATGTGAAGCGTCATACCTTGGAAAGCTTGATTGAAGAAGCGGATGAAGCACTGTATGAAGCCAAAAACCATGGTAGAAACCAAGTGCGGGTTTATGGGCTTGGGGCTTCGGGCGATACGTTGGTTAGCCCTCAGGCGTTGATTGAAGCACGGCACGCCAGCCTTTATTCCGTAGGCTAACTTTAATCTGGCAAAGTATTCTAAATAATTCGCCCCTCCAAAGAAAAAAACGGGAAATTATTTAAAATACGATAAAATAAACGCTTCAAGGGCTTGCCGAGAAACAATGCCACTCTGTGGCGTATCTGCAATAAAGGCTTCGCCTGCTTCAACCACACCAATCGCACTACCCCCTGCGGTTAGCACGGTTTGCAATGCCTCTAAATCGGTCGTATCATCGCCACAATAAACAGGATAATGGGTGGGAACTAGTTGCATCAGTTGTTCTACGGCGTGTGATTTATTGAAATTAACAGGCAACATTTCCAGCAGCTTTTTCCCTTCCAGCAACCGTAATTGATGCGCATTGTTATTAGACGCAAAAATTGAAAACACCCTCGCTTCAATGCTTTCAATAACCGAAGTAGATTGAACGTCTCTGAAATGGACGGCAACGGAAAAGCCTTTATCTTCTATACGAACGCCAGCAATGGTTTGAAGACTTTGCTCTAACAGGGTTCGGATGGATTGAATAGTTGCTTGTTGTTCTTGGGTAGCATGATTGATAACGCTACCCGCAATGAGGCTTTCGCCCCCGTGTAACCCATAAAACAAGATGTTTTCTGTACTTAGCCCTGAAACGGCTAATAAAGAATCAACCCTTCTACCTGAAACCACGGCTAGTTTTACGGTGGGTAGACTAGCTAGTTTTTCTATCGCCAACCCAATAGCTGGGGCTAACACCGCCTTTTCGGGCGATGATACGATGGGGGTCAGCGTGCCATCGTAATCTAAGATGAGAAGAACAGGCTCGTTTTGTTTGAGTTTCGTTTGAATCAATGTTAAGCAATCCACGGCATGTTACCCCAACAGCTCTAAAAATTTATCTAGCCATTTATAAATATCGTTTTCCTTCACATAGGCACGGGTTTCGCTCATGCTTTTATAGCGGACGGTTTCGTCGGTTTTCAGCACGGTGCCAATGGCTTCGGCAATCGAAGTAACATCATACGGGTTAATTAACGCACGATAGGGCATTTCTTCGGCAGCCCCCGTAAATTCGCTTAAAATAAGCTGCCCCCCATTATGGATTCTAGCAGCAACGTATTCTTTTGCCACTAAATTAAGCCCATCCCGCAAGGCGGAAACGATGATAAAGTCTGCCAGCCGATAGTACCCCACCAAGTCTTCAAATTTTAGGTTGCTATAAATATAGTGAATGGGCGACCACCCATCTTTGGAAAACTTGCCGTTAATTCGCCCAACCATTTCATCGGTTTGGCGTTTTATTTTCATATAATCATGCACGTTAGACCGAGTAGGCACGGCTATTTGAATGTAGGAAAGCCGTTTGATATATTCAGGATTGTTATCCAGAAAGTATTCCAGCCCTTCTAATTTTTCATTCACGCCTTTGGTGTAGTCTAGCCTATCCACGCCCAGCCCAACCAGTTGCCCTGCGTACATTTTTTTAAGTTCCGCTAATTTCAGTTCGGTGGGTTCGCTGGCAGCTATTTTTTCAATTTCTTTATAATCTATGCTAATGGGTAGGGCTTCCACGCTGATGGTTCTGCCTTTGTAGATGATTTTATTATCCACACGTTCCACCTCGTGCCCCATAAAATGGTCGACGCATTCAAGGAAGTGGCGTTTGTAGCTTTCGGTATGAAAGCCAATTAAATCGCAGTTTAGCAGGCTTTCTAAAATTTCATAGCGTTTGGGGAAGATGCGGTATACTTCTAGGTTCGGGAAGGGAATGTGGAGGAAAAACCCTATTTTTTGGGTCGCTCCTTTTTCCCTTAATAGTTTGGGTACCATCATTAATTGGTAGTCGTGCACCCAAATACGGTCTTCGGGTTCGATGATTTCCATGATTTGGTTGGCGAATTTTTGATTGACTTGCTTGTAGAAGCCCCAATCTTTAATATCCATTTTATAGCGAGAGGTGAAGTAGTGGAACAGCGGCCAAATTTGCGTATTGCAAAAGCCTTCGTAGTAGTATTTGGTTTCTTTGGGGGTTAGTTTTACTTGTTTGACGGGGTAGGGTAACTCCAGCCCGTAGTCTTCTAGTAGTTTTTCTCCGCCGCACACCCAGATGCCTTGGTTTTTCTTCATTACGGGGTCTAGGGCGGCAACCAGCCCACCGGGAGATTTTTCTAGGAGGATATCGTCTTTAGGTTTTTTGATGTTATACGGTGCCCTATTGGTGGCAATGATTAATCGCATTGTCAACAATCCCTCTCTTTATAAAGATTAGAACGACTATTGAATGTTTGTCCTGCGATAATAGTAGCACTGGTTTGCGGTTTTTCAGTATGAAGAAAGTATTAAGTTTATTGCCAGTTAGATTGCACCACTTCAACGGAGGTTGAAAGGGTGGTATGTTCAACGGAAAACTGAATAGTTAGGTTAGAAGTTGTTTCACCGAGGCTATAAAACCCGATTCCTTCAATCTCGCTAGCTACTAAACCCGCTTTAATAGCCCCCTCGTTTTCAGGAGCATAACTAATAAGGTAGCTAGCATGGCTTTCCCCAAAGAGCGTTTCATCCAATCTGCCAACGGTCGACTGCACCGCCGAAAAATCGACCTTCACGCCCACCGTGGGTTGGCTGGCATTATGATTGTTGAAGGTGCATTTAGCTAAAGTCGGTAACAAGCCACCGCCCGCTAAATCTTGCACGCTAGCCAACAATCCTTGAGGAATCCACTGTTGGGTTAGTAATTCAAGCATGGCGTTTTCTGCCTGTAAATCCACCGTGGGGGGTTCGCCAAATAGGGTGTTGGTTTTCATCCACTGGTATTGGCTACCGCCCAAGCTCGGCGAAAATTGACCCACTAACGCAATTTTATGCCCCGCTTGTTTGAAATGAGGGGTACACGTTTTCGTTTCATCTGGCAAAATACCGACCATCCCCAACGTAGGGGAAGGCAAAATCGCTTCCGTGCCGTTGGTGTTGTAAAGGCTCACGTTGCCGCCTGTAACAGGGGTGTTGAACGCCAAGCACGCATCGCCCAGCCCACGCACGGATTGTTCCATTTGGTAGGCAACGGTGCTGGTTTCGGGGTTGCCAAAGTTCAAATTATTGGTAGAAGCCAACGGTTTTGCTCCTACGCAAGCCACGTTTCTAGCCGCTTGGGCAACGATTGCTTTTCCCCCTTCATAGGGGTTTAGGTAGGTGTAGAAGGGGTTGCCTTCCAATGCTGTTGCTAACGCCGTGCCTGTTGGTTTGTTGGTAATAGGCGTTTTTAACCGAATTAACCCAGCCGATTGATTATTGGAACAAAGCAAGGTGGCATTTTGAACGTGGCGGTCATACTGGTTAAAAACGGGGGCTTTACTGCGTAAATTATCAGACCCTAACAGGGCTTGCAACGTGGGAAGCACTTGTTCGGTAGATAAATCCGCAATGCCTTGCGTGGCAGGCGTTAACCGAAGAGCTTTCGCCTCGGCGGATTCTTCCGAAGGGGCATTAGGCGGATACATAGGAGCATCTTCGGTTAAAAACCGAGTGGGTAAATCCACCACTACTTCGCCATGATGTTTCACAATCAGCCGTTCGCTTTCAATTACCGTGCCGATAGTAACGGCAGGCACTTGCCATTTTTTGAAAATTTCCAAAACAGGGGCTTCTTTGCCTTTTTCCAGAATAAACAACATCCGTTCTTGAGATTCAGACGCTAAATATTCCCACGCCAACATATTGGGTTCACGGGCAGGCACTAAATCTAGCTCAATTTCCATGCCCAGCCCGCCTTTGGCAGCCATTTCAGCCGTAGCACACGTTAGCCCCGCTGCCCCCATATCTTGAGCAGAAACCACTAACCCCGAAGCGAAGGCTTCCAAGCAGGCTTCCATCACGCATTTTTCAGCGAAAGGGTCGCCTACTTGCACGGCTGGGCGGTCAGCTTCAGACGGTTCTTTATCTAACGCCCTTGAAGCGAAGGAAGCACCGCCGATGCCATCTTTGCCTGTCGGTGAACCGACGTAAACCACGGGGTTACCGACACCTTTTACGCCTGAA
>JAPLIO010000121.1 GCA_026389055.1 Candidatus Melainabacteria bacterium
TTAATTTTGCGGGGGGTGTGGGGGGTGCCCAAATGGCACCCCCCATGAAGCCCTAGCCCGCAGCCCGCAGCGATAACTTTCAGAATAAGTCAAGTTATTTAAAACACTATACTATTCAGCTTCAAAAATCCCCCTCTTTCCCAGCCAAAAAATAATAGACTCTTGCTTTCACGGTGTGTTTTGCGTAGTTTTAAGCTTATTATTAAAACAAATCTACCGCATTGCCTTTGTGAAAGAATTTAATCCGCCTAATGTCTCATCTCGTCATTGTAGAATCCCCCGCCAAGGCAACGACCATCAATAAATACCTTGGCAACCAATACCATGTAATTGCTAGCTATGGGCATATCAGAGACCTCCCCCCAAAAGATGGTAGTGTCAACCCAGACGATCGATTTTCCATGTTGTGGGATTTATCTTCCCGTGCCAAAGGCGTGGTTGCAGAACTGGTTAAACTAGCCAAACAATCTGATAGCATCATCCTCGCAACCGACCCTGACCGCGAGGGAGAAGCCATTTCTTGGCACATTCAACAAGTATTACAAGAAAAAAAAGCCATTAAAGCAGGCGTGCCTGTTACCAGAGTGGTTTTCAATGAAATTACCAAAACCGCCGTGCAAACCGCCATGGCAAACCCAAGAACCGTTAGCCAACCACTGGTAGATGCCTATTTAGCCCGTCGGGCGTTGGATTATTTAGTCGGGTTCAATCTTTCCCCAGTATTGTGGCGAAAATTACCGGGTAGTAAATCCGCAGGACGGGTGCAAAGCGTTTCGTTACGCTTAATTTGCGATCGTGAAGATGAAATTGAACGCTTCAAAAGCGAAGAATACTGGAGCGTAGATGGGTTATTTCAACCCGAAAGTAAAACGAAAGTACCAACCGTTTTAGCCCAGCTAACCCAAGTGCAAGGCAAAAAACTAACCAAACTTAGCCTGAATAACCAAGCCAGCGTTCAAACTGTAGAAGCCCTTGTTGAAGCAGACAAGCAATTTTCTGTGGCAAATATTGACGCTAAAACCGTTCAACGCAACCCGTACCCCCCGTTTATTACCTCTACCTTACAGCAGGAAGCGGCTCGGAAATTAGGGTTTTCTGTTACCCGCACCATGCAAACGGCTCAAAAATTGTACGAAGGCGTTTCGCTTAGCGGAGAAGTAACGGGTTTAATTACCTATATGCGTACCGATGGGATGAATTTATCCGTTGATGCTGTGGCTAGCATTCGACAACAAGTGCTTAGTTTGTACGGGCAGGCTTATTTACCAGCAGCCCCAAGGCTTTACAAAACGAAAGCCAAAAATGCTCAAGAAGCCCACGAAGCCATTCGGCCGACAGATGTGGCTCGTTCCCCCAAGGCGATGAAAGCTTACCTTAACGACGACCAGTTTCGGTTGTATGAACTGATTTGGAAACGCACGATGGCGTGCCAAATGGCGAATGTGGTGTTAGATCAAACAGGCGTGGATATTGTTAATCCCTCTAAAACCGTGCAGTTTCGGGCGACAGGGTCTGTGATTAAGTTTGATGGCTTTTATCGGGCTTACAGGGAACAACAAGAATCGTTTTCAGAAGCAGAAACGCCCGAAACCGATGGGGCGAAAGACGATGAAGACCGTGAATTGCCCGTTTTAACCGTTGGGCAAGTTATGCACCTAAACAAGCTAAAAACCGAACAACACTTTACCAAACCGCCTGCCCGCTATTCGGAAGCTTCGTTGGTGAAGCGGATGGAAGAATTGGGCATTGGTCGCCCTTCAACTTATGCTAGCATTATCAAAATTTTGCAAGAACGCCAGTATGTGCGGATGGAAGCTCGGCGGTTTTTCCCTGAAGATAGGGGTCGGTTGGTAACCACATTTTTGAAGCAGTTTTTCGCCCAGTATGTGGAATATGATTTTACCGCCAACCTTGAAGAACAGTTGGATGATATTACCAACAGTTCGCTTTCTTACTTGCAAGTGTTACAGCAGTTTTGGGAACCATTTATTCAAACCGTCAAAGCCACGCAATCACTCACGCTAACAGATGTACTCAATGCCCTAGATGAAACGCTGGAAGAGCATTTCTTTCCTTCTGAAGTAGATGCCACTACGGGCGAAGCGATTTCTGCCGAAGTTCGGCGGGCTTGCCCCACCTGTAAAACGGGCAGGTTAGGCTTAAAACTAGGGAAATTTGGGGCGTTTATTGGGTGTTCCAACTATCCAACATGTAAGCATACCAAGCAATTAGCCTTAGATGATGCTACTAAAGCGGCAGCCGAAGGCGGAGAATCGCTTGGGTTTTTAGATGCTGGCCCTCTCGTTTTAGGGGAAGATGAAGCCACTGGCAAAGCCGTTACGCTACAAAAAGGCCCTTATGGGGTGTATGTTCAGCTAGGTGAAGCCGAAGAAGTGCCTCCTGCTGAAGGCAGCCGAGCGAAAAAACCGAAAGTTGTTAAACCCAAACGAGCCAGCTTACCAGCAGGCGTTCAACCGAGTGGTGTAACCTTGCCTATTGCGTTGAAATTATTGGCGTTACCCAGAGAAGTAGGCACCACCCCTGCAGGTGAAAAAATTCAAGCCAATAACGGACGGTTCGGGCCTTACATTCAAATTGGGGCAACCTTTATTTCGATTAAAGCCCCTGATGATGTGTTCACGATTTCAGAAGAGCGTGCGACAGACCTGTATGAAACCAGCGGTAAAAAAGCGGTTTCGTTAGGGGTGTATGGCAAAGCGGAAGTGTACGTTAAAAAAGGACGGTTTGGTCATTTCTTAGCCTACAAAAAAGATAAATTCCCCATTCCTAAAGCTACGGATATTGCCACGTTTACTTTGGAACAGGCGGTTGCCTTGCTAGAAGTGAAACTAGCTAAACCAACGGCTGGGGCAACCAAAAAGAAGACGACTACCGCCACCGCGAAACAATCAACGGGAACGGATACGGTTAAAAAAGCTCTTTCTGCTACCAAAGTGGTGAAGGGAAAATCTACCCGAACGGCGAGTAAGGCTTCTACGGTTCGGGGGAAAGCGTCTACTGCTAAAACAACGGCTACTACTACTCGGAAGAAGCCATCGGCTACCTCATCGGCAGCGGCTAGTTTCCACGCCGCCACAGGGTTTTAGATTTAGAGTGTTTTAAATAATTTGTTTCGTAGGGGCGTGATTTATTAGCCCTGGCGGTCTATGCGTTGCATCAGTCCGTCCCTCAATCTCCAAACGGATGCGTTGCCCTGCATAGACCGTAGGGCTAGTAAATCGCACCCCTACAAGAACACGCTATCGATTGATATCAATGGGTTTTGGTTTGGGTTTTAGGGCGTGGTAAAGCCCAATGCCTGCAGCAGCAACGGCTACGCCAATGGCTGCCCCACCGCCTATAAACTTCCCCATGCCTTCTTTGGGGACGAGCTTCCACCAATCTTCCTTGTTTTTAACTGCTGCTTTGGCAACATCATCCCAAGAAGAATACTTTAACGGCTCTGTTAATCCTACAATATAATTAGGCATTTTAGCATTTTCTGTTATTTTATAGCCCTCTTTTTCTAATGCTTGTTTCACTTCATCCCAACTGCCATGCTCATTAGTTACTTTTACCCATAACTTCGCCATATCATCTAACCAACCCTCTTTCGTTACACTCGGTGGGGTAAGTCCTATATTCGCTCCTGGTTTTGAAAGGTTATCCGTTTTGATATGATTCATTTTCCCTGCGTAACCCATTTTTGCTTCTTTATCAATGTATAAAGTCTGTTCTTTATACTTTGCACTGGATCTGTTTTCTGGTATCAATGCCCCTTGGAATACTTTTTTATAACTATTCTCAGCATTTTCAAGTAAATTGTACCCGAGAATATCAGAGCCTTGATGTCTAGTCCAAGAAGTACCTTTGATATTATCTCCTAAGTCTACACCTTCAGGTAACAGTGCGTTAAAATGTACATGTGGAGACCCTAAATCATGAGTAATTCTAAGGTTTTTATCAACCTCTAATCGAAATTTAGTATCACCAGCTTGATGCAATTTTTCCCATCTATCAAGCAAAGAAACATCTGAAAAAGCTAGGCTTGTTTTATAACCAGCACCCAATGCACCCCCAACTAGCCCTGTACCGCCTGCTATAGCGGTATAGCCAAGCCAATTAGTCCCTTCGGGGGGGGGCAATTGACGATGCCTTGGTTGAGAGGAAGCGACAGTAGCCTCATCTCCAGCATCGTTGGTCGTTTCAGGGTTGCTGGTTTTTCTTGGCGGTTGCATCATCGGCTGAAACGCACCACTTTGAGGCGGATAATTGAATGAATTAGCAGAATGAATACTCATGTTTAGTAGCCCTTAACCTTTAGCGTAAATTTTTATCAACAATAACACACACTAGCATAAAACCCAATTGGTAATAATTTGTGCTATAGCACTACCGTTATACCCATTAAAAGTTTAATCAAACCACCCAATAGGAACGACCATCGCATTTGCCCTGCAGCTGCCGATGCGTTCCGTCCACCGAAGGGGCAAAAAGAACATCTCCCCGTCCATACTCGCGTAGCGTGGTATAGGGGAGTGGCTTTTTGGGGGATTTTAGGGGGTACCCCCTAAATTTGTGGGGGGTGTCGGGGGGTGCCCAAACAGGCACCCTCTGACAAACCAACCAGCGAAAGACTGAAACAACCATCAATGAAAGAACATGCTATTTAATCGGTCAAATGGGATAAAACGTTAAATTTTGGTTATTACCCCTTGCGATTTTCAGGAAAGTTTGCCAAAATATAAAAGAAGCCACTCGTGCGCGAACACGAATGACCTCTTCTTCTTAATTATCCTATTAGGAAATTAAGTAGCTCAAGAATGACTAACGCCATTCTTAGTATCAAAATGATAATTTGCATCATATTGAATACTCCTTTCTGATTGTGGTTTTGTAAACGAGGGACTGTTGCTTCAGTCCCTTTTTTCACGTTTATAGGTAATGAAACCTGCAACGCCTCGTTCAACAAAATAGCCAATCAGAAATAAGCCAACTTCAATGTAACTGAAATCTTCAAAACAATCAAATAGAAAAGCAGAGGGTTCGCTTCCAAAATTAAGGCTTTGTTAAACCTCTGGGCGGATAGTCTCAATCTTTATGTTTATGGTTTAATAGGGAAGTAGTTTTTTAACCTTTTTGAGATGCTTCTTCTTATGAATACCGTCAACAATAATCTTGCTGCTTCAAGTTCAACCGCTTCCACCTCGTTCAAGAAAAAAACCAATGGGGTGGGTGGCTCACTTGGCTTTAAAAATGTGCTTATTTTATTCTTTTCCGCAATGGCAGTTTCCTTAGTGGTGTTAGTCATCTTTTTTGGGCTATTCTTCCAAAAAGTAGATTTTTCTCTCAACACCAAACCGCTAGAAAATGCACCTACTATTATAGACCCTGAAGCCCCTGTGCCAGATGAAACGGAAAACGCCCCATTATCAGAAAATCAGCTGAATAATGTGTTCAATGAAATTAACATTAACGTACCAACAGATGCCTACAAAATGGGTAAACAACCTGTAGAACAACCCACAACACAGCCAACAGGCACCACAAAAAAAAGCAAATCAACGGATGCTTATATTGGGGTAGGTGCTTCTACCAACACCGTGCCAGCCGCAGAATCTGCGACAGATGTGCAAGTAGAAGAAGCCCCACCGTTACCTAAACAGGGTGGGTATAGTAAAACTGCTCCCGTTGCACAAAGCAGCGGAAGCAGTAAAACTGAGGAACCTTCTTCATCTGAGCCTGATTTAATGCCAATGGCACCCGCACCAGGTCAGTAAACAATTACTTGTTGGCAGACCGTAGCTTGGTTAAGAACGTAGCTAATTCTTGTTCAACATGGGCAGATTGGCTGGATACTTTTTCCGTTGCCTGAGATACTTTGTTTACGTTGGTTGTGAAACCAGCTGCACATCTGGAAACATCTTCTAACGAATAGCTGATATCTTTCAGTGTAGCGGTTTGTTCTTCAACGGCAGCTGCCATGCTGTTAGCGGCAACGCTTACTTCTTGAACAATACAAGCAATCGTTTCAATGGTTTTCATTGAATCTTCCGTTTCAGTTTGCACTTGGTCAATTTGCTGAGCAATATCTTGTGTTGCTCTGGCGGTTTGCCTAGCTAGTTCTTTTACTTCGCTGGCAACAACGGCAAAGCCCTTACCTGCTTCACCCGCTCTGGAAGCTTCAATGGTAGCGTTTAAGGCTAGCAAGTTGGTTTGTTCCGTAATGCCTTTAATTAGCCCAACCACTTGTCCAATATCATTGGTGGCTTGGGCCAAATGTTGCATCATGCTAGTCGCTTGGCTACCTTCCGTGTTGGCGTTGTTTGCCATGGAAGACGTGCTACCCACTTGGTTAGAAATTTCATTAGCGGCAATAGAAAGCTGACTGGAAGCAGCGGAAACGTTTTGCACGCCTGAAGAAGTTAATTCCGCATCTCTAGCCATTTGTTGAGTCGCTTGGCTAAGGTCTTCAATTTCTCGGTACATTTGTTGCATACTGCTTTGGACGGTTTCTTCCAACTGGTTAGCGAAGTTCATTAACTGCTTATCTAACTGGTTTTTCTGAATCAAGTTATCTTTAAAGACTTGAACGGCTTGAGACATGGTTCCCAATTCATCGCCCCGTTCTTGCCCTTCTACCTGTACTAATTCATTGCCGTGGGCTAGTTCGCTCATGGTAGCAGTTAAGGAATTAATCGGCTTGGTAATTTGGTTGGCTAACGCCATACCAACAAAGGCTAACCCTGCAGAAATAGCTAATAAAGTTAGCCATGTAATTTGTTGCATTTGTGCTATCGGGGCAAAAAGCTCTTCTTCAGTTTGCGTGCCAACAAAGAACCATTCTATGCCATTAAATTCTAACGGCATGGTGTAAGAAAGCGTAGGCTTACCATTAAATGCAACTGTTTGGGTTGAATGGTCTTCTGCTTTGGAATCGGTCATTAATTTTTCAAAAGATTCAGGTACTTTTGTTTTAAGAATCGTACTTTCTTTGGAAAATTTAGAATCGGTTCTGTAGTATCTGTCAGCACCTGTAATAAAGGTTTCACCAGACTTACCCAATGTTTGCATATTATTATTCAATTCAGCAATAGGCATTTGGAAGGCAATAACACCTTGAAATTCGCCTTTTGAATTGGTAATACGGTGTGCCATAAAACTAGCAGGTACATTGTTACTAGGGGTATAGGGGGCAAAATCACTAAAAGCGGTAACGTCTTTGTCAGGGTTGCTGGCTACTTGATTGTAAACTTTAGCAATATCCGTATCTTTCCATTGCCCGTGTTTTAGGTTCGTACCGTAATCTAGTTCTTTAAAAACAGTATAAACAATGTTGCCTTCTTTGTTAATCAAAAACACATCATAATACCCACGGTCATCGACAAATTTTTTGATGAATGGGTGGTAGTAAGCGTGTAACTTTGAATACCGAGACCGATCGTTAGCTGCCATTAGCTTGTTTTTTTCGCCCAATTTATTGGGGTTTTTGAAAATGTAGAGGTCTTGTTGTTTTGCTTGCCCCATAAAACTGGCACTGAAACTATTGAGGGCATCGGTAATAGCGGTGTTTTTACCTTGAATTTTTAAATCCGTTTCAATGGATTTAAGATATTTTTCTAAAGTCGTTGTTTGGGATTTAACCGTCGTTTCAAGCCGATGGTTCACTTCTGCTTTCAATGCTTCGGTGCTTTGACTTAACAAGTAGCTACTAATAGCTACGGTAGACAAAATACCAACAGCAATAATTGCCACAGGTAATTTCGTGCTAATTTTAAC
Source organism: Candidatus Melainabacteria bacterium (assembly GCA_026389055.1). Taxonomy (GTDB): domain Bacteria; phylum Cyanobacteriota; class Vampirovibrionia; order Vampirovibrionales; family JAJTHC01; genus JACEUU01. The sequence goes on from JAPLIO010000121.1 coordinate 7,780, forward strand.
ATTATCAATAACATTTAAAACGTTCATCATAATAGGGCATTCCACTTTCTATGATTATTAAAGGGATAGTATGGTTTGA
>JAPLIO010000066.1 GCA_026389055.1 Candidatus Melainabacteria bacterium
ACGACCATCGCATTTGCTCTGCAGCTGCCGATGCGTTCCGTCCACCGAAGGGGCAAAAAGAACATCCCGCCGTCAATGCCCTTCTGGTGGCATAGGCGGGTGGCTTTTTGGGGGTTTTTAGGGGCTTGCCCCTGAATTTGTCCAAAAAAATTAAAAAGCGTGTTGGGGTGCCCAAACAGGCACCCCCCGACAAACCAACCAGCTAAAGACTGAAACAACAATCGATGAAAGAACACGCTATTTAATCTGTGAATTGGTATAAGATGTAAAAAACATCATACTACGACTAACCAGTGATAATCTCAACAAATAAGGGTATAATGCACCTTCCGTCATTTGATTAGGAAGCTTATTATTTTAAATACTATAACAATGCGTGCTTTTTTCACCTAAAGGTTAAGGGTAAAGCCCCCGCAATAGCTTCGCTTCCGCTACCCGACCAACACCAATCATCATGGCTGCCATCCGAGGGGAAACCTTCAACGAAACAGACCGCTCATAAACATCCACAAACGCCTTATCCATCAAGTGGTACAGCTTGGAAACCACTTCCTCTTCCGTCCAGAATAAATGCTGAATATCCTGCACCCATTCAAAATAGGAAACCACCACACCGCCTGCATTGGCTAAAATACCAGGAATAACAAAGATTCCTTTGTCTTCCAAAATTTTATCCGCATCAGGGGTAATCGGGCCATTCGCTCCTTCGGCGACAATCTTCGCCTTCACCAAATGAGCATTTTCTGCCGTAATCACATTCGCCAAAGCCGCAGGCACTAGCACATCTACATCCAACGCCAGCCAGTCTTGAGCGTCAAACATTTCGCCTAAAGGGTAGCCTTCAACAGACCCATGTTCTCGCACATACGCCATGAGCCGAGGAATATCAATGCCCCCTTCATCATAAAGCCCACCGTGAACATCCGTTACGGCAACCACTTTTAAGCCTTTTTGGTGCAAATACTTCGCCGTAATACTACCTACGTTCCCAAAACCTTGAATGGCAACGGTTGGGGTATCAGTCGCTAATTTCAACCGCTCTAACGCCAATTCTACGCACCGTGCAACCCCTCGCCCCGTGGCCTCAGTTCTACCTAACGTACCGCCAACGGCAACGGGCTTACCCGTAACCACACCCGGTACGGCATACCCTATGAAGTTACTGTAAGTATCCATAATCCATGCCATGATTTTTTCATTGGTGTACATATCGGGGGCAGGGATGTCTTTTTCAGGCCCAATCATGCTTAAAATTTCGGTCGTGTACCGTCTCGCTAACCGTTCTAATTCCGTTTCGCTCATTTCTTCAGGGAAGCAACAAACACCGCCTTTTGCCCCGCCGTAAGGCAGGTTCAACAACGAACATTTCCACGTCATCCACATGGCTAAGGCGGCTACTTCCCCCAACTGCACATCGTGATGAAAGCGAATACCCCCCTTGGAAGGCCCGAGCGTTTGGTCGTGCTGAACCCGATAGCCCGTAAACACTTTAACCACGCCATTATCTAGTTTAATGGGTACCGAAACCATTAACGATTTCCGAGGCCAGCGAAGGCGTTCATGCACGCCAGCATCTAGGTTCATTGTCTTGGCTACTTCATCTAATTGGCGTTGAGCCATGACAAACGTTTCGTTATAAAATTCTTTTAAGGGGTGCTGAATCATCATCATCATTAGGTTAAATTACCTTTACTACTACAATTTTTAATTAACGATAAGAGGTCTGTTTTTGTTCTTGGTATGATTATCTTATGCCTTTAAGTGAAAAGCAAGATAAAGAAAGTAAACAGCGCAATGAGACTCGATAAATTTTTGAAAATGAGCCGCCTAATTAAACGCCGAACCCTTGCCAATGAACTGTGTGATGTAGGCGGGGTTCAGCGTAACGGGCTAAGAGCCAAAGCATCGCACACCGTGAAAGTGGGCGATATGTTAACTTTAACATTCGGGAACCGATTAGTTGAAGCAGAAGTTTTAAGCCTTCCCTTGAAGCCTGCGGGCAATTTAGTGGAAGCAGCGACGATTGTCAATATTATTAAACAAGAGAAACTGGCTATTCAAGGTTACCCTATTGATGATGACGAAGCCTAGCCTAGGTACCTAATAAGAGCTTGCAGGGATGCTAACAATAGCTTCAGGTGCTTCTTCGGTGGTACCGTTTAACCGATGTTTTACACTATTGACGAATCTGCATAGTAATATGCCGAATGCTCCTCCTGCTAACACGCCTCCTACGGTTGCCATGGGGATAGTGGAGTGAATACTCTCGGGCTTAAAAAAGCGGGGGTTATCAATACCTATCCACAACCATAGGCTAGAAATTATCAAACTAAGCCCTCCTACTATCGCCGCTCCATTGAGCAACCATCGTTTTTCATCATGTGGTGGCGTAGCCTGTTTAAGTTTGTTAATAGGCTTACCTATTACTTTTTGCTTGCTGATGAATGTATCAACAGGTTGGGGTATAACAACCACAGGGGCAGGGCTAGTTCCTCCAGCTGCTTTTGAATTGGCTAGGGTTATTGGTGTGGATGTAGCAGAAGCGATATCAAGCGGGGTCATCAAATTAAAAAAGCCAATAGATTGAGGTAAACGAGGGATAAAAAAAGAGGGGCTATCTTTATTAACAAGCCTGAATGTTAAACAATGCGTTTTTTAACCAAAGTAACACAAAAAGGGAAGGGTTACAAAACCCTTCCCTTTATAAAAACAGTGGGAATTCAATAGACCTCTTGCATGATTTGAGAGGTGGGTGCAGATTCTAGGAATGTTGTTTGCTCTGCAAACAGGTTGCTTTAGCAACCAAGAAAGGAGAATTTGACGTGTACATAGAAGTACATAAGAATTCGTTGATTCCTCTGGAATCATTCTACCGAAGGTAGAAAATACCGCAAATGACAACGTAAAACGTTCTACGTTTTCTCGCCCTGCGGATGCCCCAGATATCGAGTCATGCAAGAGGTCTAATAGCGTTTTTATGGGGTTACCGAGTCTCGGTAACCACTAACAAATGCCAACCAAATTGGGTTTTAACGGGTTGAGATACTTCGCCAACAGGTAAATCAAATGCCACGGCATCAAATTCTGGTACCATACGGCCTCGTCCAAAAAAGTTGAGGTCTCCACCATTTTTACCTGATGGGCATTTTGAAACGGCTTGGGCGGCTTCTTCAAAGGGTCTGCCAGCAACAATTTCTGCTCTTAATGCAACGGCTTCAGCTTCAGTGGCTACTAATAGGTGGCTTGCTCTTACTTCACGCACTTGTGTATTGCTCATCATATCAATTATCCTTTAAATTTTAAAAATAACACCGATAGTTCCACTATTGATTTTGACAAAAACACAAAAAAAAAGCAAAAACAAACTGGATACTACTTCTATTATAGCTATAATAAGGATTGAGGGGCTTTTTTTTGCGGTGTTTTTTTGATTTAATAGTAGTTATTATAAAAAGCGGTTATTTTTGCTTTTATCGGTTATTTCTGTTTAATTAAGATAAATTAAAGGATTCTCCCCACTATGCCTTCAGCGTCTAAAAAATTGGGCTTATTGCCTCCCTATTTGTTTACCGAAATTGACCGTAAAGTATCCGAAGCCCGATCCAAAGGTGTCGATATTATCAGCCTTGGCATTGGCGACCCAGACCTACCCACCCCCACCCCCATTATTGAAGCCCTCATCGCAGGCGTTCAAGACCCCGATACCCACAACTACCCTTCCAACCAAGGCAACATTGAACTAATGACTGCCGCCGAAAACTGGATGCAAACCCGTTTTGGCGTGCAAGTTGAGGCCAAAAAAGGCGAAATCCTTAGTTTGATTGGGTCTAAAGAAGGCTTGGCTCATATGATTTTAGCCTACGTTGAAGCGGGCGATGTCGTGCTATGCCCTTCACCTGGCTACCCCGTGTACAACAACTACACCTTGCTGGTTGGCGGAGAGCCTTATACGTTACCCCTATTGGCAGAAAATGGCTTTCTACCAGATTTAGACGCTATTCCTGAAGAGATTGCTAAACGCACCAAATTGTTATTCCTAAACTACCCCAACAACCCAACAGGTGCCGTGGCAACGGAGGCATTTATCAAAAAAGCGATAGCTTTCTGCAAGCAGTACGATATTGTGCTTTGCCATGATAACGCTTACAGCGAAATGACCTACGACGGCTACCAAGCACCCAGCTTCCTTGCCGTTGAAGGGGCGAAAGATGTTTGCGTCGAGTTCTTTTCGCTTTCAAAAATGTACAACATGACAGGCTGGCGGATTGGCTTTGCCACAGGCAACGCCGATTTAATTCGTCCACTAGCTACCGTAAAAAACAACACGGATAGCGGCGTTTTCAAAGCAATCCAACGGGCTGGTGCAGCGGGCTTGAATCAGTCGGCTGAATTGACGGCGGGATTGAACGAAATTTACGGTAGTCGTAGAACCTTATTTGTTAACGGGTTGCGTTCTTTAGGGTGGCATTTAGCGATGCCTGAAGCCACATTCTACTTATGGGTACCCGTACCAACAGGCTTTACCAGCGTAGAATTTGTTACCTTCCTGTTAGAAAAATGCGGCGTGGTGGTACCACCAGGCACGGGGTATGGGTCGCAAGGGGAAGGGTTCTTCCGTGTAGCGTTGACAGTGCCTGAAGCCAAGTTGACCGAAGTGCTAGAGCGGATGAAAACGGCTGGTGTTCGGTTTGATATGAAGACGCAGGCTGTTGCTGGTTAAAAATTTACCTTAACGGTATAGATGTAGGGGCTAGTTTTTTACTAGCCCCTACTGGTATAGTATTTTGAATTATTTTAGTTGCATTTTTTTGTAGGGGTGCGATTTATCGCATCCGTTTGAGGATTGTTGGGCGGACGTAATAAATTACGCCCCTACAAAATAAATGATTCAAAACACTATATTAGAAGTTTGACCGTAACTGCTTGGCGGAAGCCCCAAAAGTCAACCGCAGGGCATTGACAATCGCCACGACGTCAATCACCTCTTGAATTAACGCACCCTGAACAGGGGTTAGCCAACCAACAGCCGCCAAGCCCATCCCCAACACGCTTAAAATCATGCCGCCCACGGCACTTTGCAACGCAATAGCCCGCATGGCCTCGCTAATATGAATCAGCTCATCCACCTTTTCCAACGTGTTTTCCATAATCACCGCACCCGCCGCTTCCGCCGTAACACTACTATGCTGACCAAAAGCAATGCCCACGGTAGCAGCGGTTAAAGCAGGGGCATCGTTAATGCCATCGCCCATAAACAACGTAGGAGCCTTGGCTACTTCTGCCCGAACCACCGCCAGCTTCTGTTCAGGTGTTTGGGAAGCCAACGTTTCCGTAATCCCCAATTCTTCCGCCAAATAAGCCACTTCAGACTCTCTATCGCCCGAAACCAACATAATGCGATTAAACTGGTGAGACGGAGCTAAATGTTCAATAAACGATTGCCCATCGGACCGAGGCGTATCTCGGAATTGAAAGGTCGCCACATAAGCATTATTGCGTAAAACCACACATTCCAGCCCCGAAGCCACAGCGGGGAGTAACTGTTCTAACTCTGGCGATTGCTTCAACAACTGCTTGCGGTGCGTAACCATCAAAGCATGGCTTCCCACTTGCCCCATCAAGCCTTGCCCGGGTTTTTCCGAAACGCTTTCAGCTTTGAGTAGTGGCATATTGACTTTTTCCGCCGCCTGTAAAATCGCATAAGCCAACGGATGCTTAGAATAGCGTTCTAAGCTAGCTGCCTGTTGCAGAACCAAATCTGTATCCACGCCATCCGCAGGTAAAATAGCCGTTAAGGCAGGTTGTCCGTAAGTCAACGTACCCGTTTTATCGAAAATAGCCGTGGTGCAAGTCGGCAGGCGTTCTAAGACCGTGGGGTCTTTAATAATGATGCCCAATTTAGCCGCCATTGAAATAGCACTAATGAGTGTTACAGGTACGGCGATGAGCAACGGGCATGGCGTGGCGATAATTAACACCGAAAGAAACCGAGATGCATCGCCCGAAAAATACCAAGCCCCTGATGCCACAATTAAGGCAACAGGCGTGAAAAATCCGCCTACTTGGTCTGCTAACCGACGCATGGCGGGGCGTTTTTGTTCCGCTTCCTGCATCACTTGCGTGATGGTGGCGTAGCGGGAATCTATCGCCAATTTTTCGGCTTGGATGACTAGCATGGATTCGCCGTTGACCGCCCCAGACATAACCGAAGCCCCCGGTGCTTTTGAAACCTGATACGGTTCGCCTGTGAGATAAGATTCATCCATCGTGCCATTACCTTCTAGCACCACGCCATCAACAGGGACAGTTTCGTGGGGGTAAACGACAATGTGGTCATCAATGTTGATTTCTAATAGCGTGATTTCTTCGATTGCCCCTGAAGGTAGTTTTCGGTGGGCGATGGAAGGCATCCGCTGGGAAAGGGCATCTAGCACGGAAGAGGCTTTTCGCATGGCGTAGGTTTCCAGCACTTGTCCGCTAGAAAGCATGAGAACCACCAACGAAGCAGCCAAGTATTCCCCCGTGAAGCTGGCAACAAGTAGAGCGATTAATGCCAGTAAATCTGCCCCAAAATCGCCTTGGAATAAGGCTTTGGTGATGCTCCACGCTAGGGGCGTGCCTCCGCCAAGCAGGAGTAGAAGGTAAGGCAAATCTGCCACTGAAAAACCGAAGGCTTGGGTTGTTGGTAGCAGCCAAGCTAGTAGGAAGTGTAGGGCGATTACTACGAGGCTTGCTAGAAAGACAATCAGTTGCCAGCTAATGGTAATAAGAGAAAGAAACGACGGTTTTTTAGCGGGTCTGGGGGTAGAAGTATTATTCATGATGGAGGGGCTAGCCTTTCTTGGCGGTTCACCTTTCATCATATCTTTAATAGATAGGTTAATGCAACGGTTTTGACTGCAACAGCTTTAATACCAATTTCAAATAGAACTATCGTCAGCGTCTACGTTGTTACCGTCAAGTAAAAAATCCTCAATGTACTTCTATGTACACCTGCGGTTTTTTTACTTGCCAGTGCCTAGTCTCCATCTAACGCTATTCCTATTTAAAAATGGTATAATACCCAATAATATACAGCTGGTTTTGCTACTAATTCACGCTTCGTGAAGCACTAGGGGCAGCAGGTAGTTGTTCTGAAGGAAGCGGTGTTTCTGGCGGGGCTGGTGTAACAGCAGAAGCACCCGTAGCATCTGGCGTAGAGGGAGAGATAGTAGCATTCTCTACGGTATCTGTTGTGTTTTGTGTAGCAGGCAAATTAGCCTCGTTACCACTAGTGGAAGCCTTATTCGTAGTAGTATGATGAGCCGCAGTAGCATGATGATGCCCCACCGCCGAAGGCTTCCGAATAACAATCACCTTGGGCGTAGCCACTGAAATGGCTTTCCTAGGAGCTAACCCATAGTAGTGAATGGCTTCTAAGGCAATGTTACGGAAAATAGGGGCGGCTACCGTGCTACCCCACGCTTCCGCAATCCGAGGGCTATCAATTACCACCATCGCCAATAATTTGGGTTTTTCAGCGGGGAAGTACCCAATAAACGAGGTATACAAATCCGAAGAATACCCCCGTCCCCCTTCTACAGATTTTTTAGCCGTGCCTGTTTTGCCTGCTACAGCAACCACACTCAAATTAGCAGGATGTTGTGGATTAGCTTCTAAACTTTTCGTTAGCAAGCGGGTAACTGAAGCACTGGTGCTGGGTTTTAGCACTTGCCTAGAGGGCTTTCTATTTAAAAATGCCATGAGGGGGCTAACGGTTTTCAACCCAGAAATTGTGCCTTTAGCACCCCCTAATTCAAAAATATTTTTGATGACATGGGGTTGAACCCATCGCCCCCCATTGGCTACAGTAGCCACGGCGGTAATCATTTGCAGGGGGGTTGCCATTAGCCCGTACCCATAGCCTAATGAGGCCTGTTGTGCTTCGCCCCATTCGCTGATAGGGGGAATAAACCCTGACGATTCACCCGTCATTTCAACACCCGTTCGTTTGGCAAAGCCTAACTCTGTCAACAATTGCCGATAGTTCTTTTTTGGAATGCTCAATGCCACTTTCGCACTACCAATGTTACTGGAATGCAAAAACAGATGCATTAAATCAATCTGCCCTGGGTAGGGGTGCTTGCTATAATCATAATTTTTAATAGGCCAACCACCTATCATCATGGTACCTGTATCTAAAATGGTCGACTGTTCGTTAATACTGCCAGATTCTATCCCCATGGCAACGGTTAAAATCTTCATGGTGGAACCGGGTTCGTACACGTCTGTCATTGCCCAATTTTTTAGTTCTTTCATGTTGGCTTTATGGTATTGCTCGGGGTTGAAGGCGGGGTAAGAAGCAAAGGCTAACAATTCCCCATTATTGGGGTTCATTAAAATAACAGTCCCCCTATCGGCGTTATTTTTCAGCACGCCTGCCCGCAATTCTCGTTCCACAATGTATTGCAGATGAGAGTCAATGGTCAGTTCAATTTGATTGGTCGCAGAAACCCGCACATATTGACGCAACGTTTCTACATCGCCAGAAAGTGGCGTACCTCTGCCATTAACCAACAGTTGCTTAAATTTATCTGCTTGAGTGGATGCGAGCTGATTTTTTTTAATAATAGACCCTAAAACGGCGTGCACCCCACTGGAAACTTCGGCTTCATCGTTCACATAGCCCAATACATGGGCAGCCAAACTACCCTGAGGAAACTTTCGAATGGGCTTTTGAACGGGGTCTAACCCGTTGAGTTTAGATTGCACCATTTTGGGTTGCCCGTTTTCATCTAGCACGGGCTTGTTAGTTTTTTCGCTGATTTCAGGCACGTTAATGCGTAACGCTAAAACAGAAAGCAATTGTTCCCGAGTCAGCCCTTTAGCAATGGTAACGGTCGTTTG
>JAPLIO010000044.1 GCA_026389055.1 Candidatus Melainabacteria bacterium
AATTATTCAAAATACTATAATACCAATTCCAAGATTAAATAGCGTATTTTGTCATTGCGACCGTAGCCGAGGAATCTCCTTAATGTCTAGGGGGATTTCTCGACAAGCTCGAAATGACGAGGTTTTGGTGATTTCCGTAGGGGAGGGTTTTAAACCCTCCCACTCCAAGATGTTACGCTATTTAATCGGTCAATTGGTATGAATGGGTATTTGTTTATTTTCAGGGGGCAATAAATACCACTCGTTTGTTTTTATTAAAATAGGAATTTTAAAATTAATTCCTATTTTATTTCCCTTATTACCTATGATTAATTCAAATAGAAAGGTTACTATCCCCTATGAATAGTAAAATTACCCCCCCCCCCATTCTAATATAGCTACTTCCGCTATAAAGCCACGAACTTCTACATCTTCCACTGAACCCAATGAGCCCTCAATTAAAGTAAAAGCAGGAGAGAAACAACCCACTGTAAAGATTACAGGGTTTAATGCTGCTGATCAAGTGGTTGCTGATAATTATAGCCCAAAACTTGACGATAATGGAAATTTACGAACGGATGTTCTTCAACCCCGATATGTAAATGGTGAGCCTACTGGAGAATTAAAAAATGTTACTGGAAATGCTGTACTGAGCCATTCTATATTTTGGGCAATAGATAGTTACGAAGGTAGTAAAAACTCCGATTTACGTGATAGTCAAATAGAGTTAGGTACTATTAACAAATTATTAAAAGATGATAATGCTTTCAAAGAACTTCAGAAACAAAACCCTAGTTATTCCGATACTGAAATTCGTGAGGAGTTGTACAAATTGCAAGATCTTCAAAAGCAACATGGTAGTCGTGGCACATTGACTTATGGTCAATTCAGAGAAGGTTATAATAAGGAAGATGGGTCATTCGGCAAGGAAATGAAAGATAATCCAAAAGGTAACGAAATTTTGAATGACTTTGTAAACGGAAACTTACGCACATGGTAAACGGAATCTTACGTTAAATTTCGTATTCTATCATCGATTGTCGTTTCTGTCTTTCGCTGGTTGGTTTATCGGGGGTAGTCTAAACAGGCACCCCCGATATGCCTTTTAATCTTTTAGTTGGTATAATATGTTTGCTAAACAGATATGATGAAAGGCTTTGATTTTGATGTTGTGTTTTGTATAATGGAAAGTATCATCACTCAAAAGCACATTTTCAAACAAAACAAGGAACTTCTTTCACTATGGTTAATACCGTCATTCTATTAGGCCGCCTAGGGCAAGACCCCGAACTTCGCTATTTCGAGTCAGGCTCCTGCAAAGCCCGCTTTTCACTAGCAGTCGACCGTCCCGTTTCCAAAGGTGCCGAACGCGTTACCGATTGGTTCACCATTGAAGCATGGGGCAAACTAGCCGAATTCTGTGGCGAATGGGTAAAAAAAGGCACCATGGTTTCCGTTGAAGGCACACTAGAAATAAGCCAATGGACAGATAGCACAGGCAACGTGCGTGAAATGGCGGTTATCAATGCTAATAAAGTGAACTTCGCTGGCAGTAAAAAAGATAATCAACCTCAAATGGCTGGGTCTGCTCCCTTCTAATACTATCAATTCCAAGATTGAATAGCGTTAGATGGAGATTAGGCACTAAGTAGTTAAAAACCGCAGGCGTACACAGACGTACGTTGAGGATTTTTGACTACTTAGTAACAACGTATACGCTGACGATATTTAATTTTGGAGTTGATATGATGTGGGATTCGGTTTCTATACTGGCAGACGATTTAACCGGCTTAGCGGAAACTATCCAAGCGGTTGCCAACCCTTTTTTCCAAAAACAATGGGGCTATGAAACCATCGTTCATCCGCTACCACTGGTAGAAGGTTACGCTAACCTTCAAGCCTTTAGCATCAACGGGTTCAACACAAACCATCGGGCGTGTTCGGTTGAAACGGTTAAATCCCATACGCTACAGTGGATAAAAACCGTATCGGCATCAACCAGCCCTGCTACTTTGTTCTACCAAAAAATGGATTCCACCCTGCGGGGAAGTTGGGCGGTGGAAGCCCAACAGTGGGTAGCATCTGAAAAAGTTGAACTAGTTTGGTGTTGCCCCGCTTACCCCCAGCAAGGTAGAACCACGCAAAACGGATTTCATTTTCTGAACAACACGGCGTTGCACAAAACCGCCATGGCGAAAGACCCGACCCACCCCATTAGTGCCCATGAACTAACGGCTTATCTAACAGAAGCAGGCGTTGATGCTGAGACTATTTTACCCATCACCGTTGAAGACATTGAAACTTTTTCTGTTAACGACTGGGTGGAGCGATTGCAAACAATCTGCCAAGAAAAAGGCATTTCATGGATTGTGCAAGATGCCATAACGCCTGAACATCTGGAGAAAATGGCAGCGGTAGTGCATCAGCTTCAGCGAACGAATCAGCTACCCCCCACTTTGTTTTTAGGGTCTGGCGGATGGGCAGGAGCTTTGGCACGATGTGAAACCGCCGCTTTTGAACAGAACCCTGAAGCGTCTTTTCGTAGGGGAGGGTTTGAAACCCTCCCGCTATTAGGTGCTCCTCAATTGGTGGTCAGTGGTAGCGTTAACCCAACCACGTTAGCCCAAATAGCCTATTTAAAGCAGACCAATAACCCTAACTCACGATGGGTTTTGGTGTGGGAAGCAGTCGGCGGCAGTTTGAAATCAACCGAAGCGTTGTTGGAAGAATGCCAAGCTATTTCCCCTGATGAAACAGTCATTTTAACCACCTGTACTTCGTTGGAAGAACGAACGAATAGTACTGCCAAACAAACCACCCTGAAAGAAACGCTTTCAACGGTGTTAAGCCAACTGTTTCAAACGGTTGATTTTCAGCACGTTATCTGTTGTGGTGGGGAAACCAGCTTGCTAACGCTTAAGGCGGCGAATGCCCCGCTACTACAGTGGCATCCGCAAGGGGGAGAGGGGCAGTTTCCGCAATTTGAAAGTGATTCAGGTTGTACATGGGTGTTTAAATCGGGTAACATGGGGGAATCTGGCACATTAGACCATTTGCTTCAACAGACGATAGGACACCCTCTAAAATGACCAATCTGAAACCCTGCTATGCCCTAACCATTGGAGACCCCACGGGCATAGGGGCAGAAATTACCGCCAAATTACTGCATGAACTAGGCAAAACTGCTGAAGCCATGCCCTATAAGTTGAATGTGATTGGGCATATTGGGCAGTTGCAATCTACCGCCGAAAGTTTAAGCGTTTCGCTACCTACAACCCATATTATTTATACCCACATTGATGCAGACCCCCTAACCCAAGCGGGGAAAATTGCCTTTCAAGCCGTAGAATTAGCCGTTGAACTAACCCATTCAGGGCAAACCCAAGGCATTGTAACAGGACCAATTTCTAAGCAAAACTTGTGGGATGCTGGCTATAATGCCAGTGGACATACGGAAATTTTAGAAGCATCCGCCCGAAGATTATGGCAAGATGAGACCCTGCAAGCGGATATGATTTTTTTGTTTGAACAATTTCGGTTATTACTACTAACCCGCCATGTTCCGCTAATGCAGGTACCTGAAACCCTCAAAAAGCCCAGCAGTTTGGCTTCACTTGAAAGTTTTATTCAGTTTTTACGAGGGGCTGAAAAATTAGACTGCCCTCGGTTGGCGTTAATGGGGGTGAATCCGCATGCGGGGGAAATTGGCGGGGAGGAAGAAGCAACCATTCTTCAACCGCTGATTGAAGCCATTAACACCCAAGGCTTGGCGATACTTTCCGCTCCTCAGCCAGCGGATGCGTTATTCCGAGGGTTTAATCCGTTAAAGCCAGCATTTGATGCCTATGTAGCCACTTATCACGACCAAGGGCTTATTCCTATGAAATTAGTCGGTGGGTTTTCAGCGGTGAATATCACGATTGGGCTACCGTTTTTACGCACATCTGTTTCCCACGGGGTGGCGACAGATATTGTGGGGCAAAACATGGCTAGCCCTAGTAGCTTACAGCACGCCTTAGAAACGCTGCATCGGCTTATAGTGTTTTAATAGTGATTTATACAACGTACTATCAGTAGGAACGACCATCGCGTTTGCTATGCAGTCGCCGATGCGTTCCGTCCACCGCAGTGGCAAAAAGAACATCCCGCCGTCAATGCCCGTAGTGGCATAGGTGGGTGTCTTTTCGGGGGTTTTTAGGGGTTTACCCCTAAATTCGTGGGGGATTGTTAAGCATCTGTGTCAAGCAGCGGCTTTTAAGTGATCTCGAACCATTGCATTCAAAATCGTCAATAACTTCCGCATACAAGCCACTAACGCCACTTTAGCAGGCTTGCCCACACCCCGC
>JAPLIO010000221.1 GCA_026389055.1 Candidatus Melainabacteria bacterium
CATCTGTTCCAACCGCAATGGTTAAATTAGGGTGCCACAACAACCATTCCGATAAAACTTTTTCATGCAAAAATTGATTGCTACGGGGGCAAGTAACCAAGGCAACGCCCGCATTAGCCAGCACTTCCGCTTGTTCAATCGAAAGTTCCAACCCATGAACCACGCTTAAATTAGGTTCTAATAGCTCGAAAGAGTCTAGTGAAGCCACAATATCATTTTCAATGGGCAACTTCGGCTCAAACGTCTGCCCCAACAGGGTTTGATGAACCGTATCAATAGAATTAACCCGATTGGATGCATCCCTGTTTTTTTGATAATACAACGCCTCTTCGGTACTTTCCAACAAATGCGTTTGCCATAAAACCGTTTTCTCTTCTAAAGCGAAAGCCTGCTTTAACGCTTGCCAAGCCTGTAAACTAACGTTGTAAGGGCTATGGGGGGAAAAACCCAAATACGTCCGATTCATCACATTCGCTGGTAATGATTTTAAATAAAATGCCGTGCCATTCAACGCATCTTGCAAGGCTTCTATTCTGCTTTCAGAAACCGCATTGCTAGGATGAAACCATTCCAACAACCAAACAGACCGAATGGCAGGGGTCTTATCCAACGTCTTAAAAGCGTCTAAAAAATCTAAAATTGTAGAGGTAATGGTTGTTGTGCCTGTTGCTAAGGCTTCTTGAATGCCTTGAGCAATGAGGTTAGGGGTAGATTCTGTGGTTTCTTGGCTGGTTTTTACCACCTTCAGCAACCAATCGCCCATGGATTCTTCTGGTAATAAGGCAATGGCTTGCTGGGTATAAAGTGCCAAATGAGCATGGGCATTCACAAAACCAGGTAAAGCTAACTTGCCTTTGGCCAGCTGGCGTAAAGTAGTCGCCTCCGTAGGAACGGTAGTAATACGAATCAATCGACCAGCAGTATTCCATTCAAGCAGTTGCCATTGGGTAAGCTGTTGTTGGCTACCAATAATGGCCCATTCCACGGCTAGTTGATTGATAGATTTTTGTCGCATCATCTTAAATCACTTTCTAAAAATGCTTTCACCGTTTTATTCATTTTTCTATTATAATGGTAAAGCGTTTAATCTTCCAACCTTTAAAGAAAAGTATTGCCTGCTATGATGTCTTCTAAACCTGCTACTGCTTATAGTTCTGCTTTGCTAAGAAGTAAAAATAAATCCGTTCAGCTACCCATGAATATTAAAACCACGATTGATTTAAACACAGACCTAGGGCAAGCTCGGGATAGTACCTTTTTTGAATCGGAAGCGGGTGAAACCCTGCTTAGTAGCGTTAGTTCGGTCAATTTACCTTGTTTCGTGCATGATGGCGTGCCTTCGGATATTTTAGCTTTAGCTGTAAAAGCCAAAGCACATCATTGCACACTGGGTGCCCATATTGCTTACCCAGACCCTATGAGCTTAGGCTATGATGCGATGAATCTTTCTGCAGAATCTCTCCAGCATTGGGTTTTAGTGCAGCTGGGGGCATTACAAGCATTACTAAAAACGGAACAGTTAGCCATTGAGCAAGTGCGTCCGCATGGGGCGTTATACTTAGCCATGTTTGAAAATGAAGCCATTGCCAAAGCCGTTGTACAAGCCGTACAAACCTTTGATAGTTGGTTACCCATTATTTTACCCGCTGGTGAAATAACCGAAAAACTTCAACGGGAAACCAATGCCATTATTTCCCCTGAATATCTGCTAGGCAGACGCTACCAAGCTTCGGGCTTGTTAGAATTAGGTGGCACTACTTCGGGCAATAGTGGCAGAAATGTACAATCAGAGTGGTTGAATGGGTCTGCTACGGCGGAACAAATCAAACAATTATTGACGAAAAAAACATTGACTTCTGTTTCAGGTACTGAACTACAATACCCCTTTAAAACACTACACATTAGCCCTGCTATGCCTGAAGTGAATTGGGTTGCTGAAAAAGTACAAGAATATGCTGAAACCTTGGTGCCGTTGGCTTTAGTGGGTATTGCTGAAAGTGGCTGGGTGCAAGCCTTTAACGATAGGCGGGAAGAAGCCAGTGATGGTAAATCGTTATGGGAAGATTACTAAAATGACTATTTAGTTGTAAACAAACCGATTTTGAGACTAAAGACAAGTACCCTTCCTGCCGATACCAGTATTAATAGTACGCAAACCTATTTATACCGATTCTTGCAGGGGTATCTCCATGTCAAATAAAAAGCCATCTTTTATTAAGCGTTCTCATAAAGGGAATGCACTCATTATAACCATTTCCATCCTGTTTTTAGCAACCGCCCAAATGCTATTTATGGGGTTAGTAACCTCTTCAACCACTACGGATGAAGGCTTACTAGTGGGGCAAAATGCCGAAGTGAAAGATGCACTCAATCTAGGTTTTGTTGATTTAGAAAACCGTATCAATATGGCAATAAATGCAGGGGTAGCCCCCGCCACAATTGATGCGGACTTCGGATTCAATGGGCAATGTATGCCTTCTTATCGTAGAGACCCTGCCAATTTAGCGACAATTCTACAGAATTCTGCTGCTGCCTGCCCTCATGCTGGGGGTACGCTACAAGGTATGCTAGGCATTGAAGCCGTTAGACCAGACCCTACAGGTCCTACTACCAAACCCATGATAAGAGCCGTACAACCGCCGTTAGATAAGTATACGGATATTAGGGTCTATGTCGCTAGCCGAACAGGGAAACTATACACCCTAGAAGGTAGAGTGCAAGGGCATGGTCTCAATTTAACCACGCAAAAGCAGATTTTACTAGACTAATACAAATAGCTTACGTCAAGCCATCAAAGAAAGCATTAACGCCTTTTGGGCATGATGTCTGTTTTCGGCTTGTTCAAAAATCCACGGGGCGTTGGCTTCCACCACCGCATGCGTAATTTCTTCATCACGATGGGCAGGCAAGCAATGTAGCACAATGGCATGGTTCGGGGCTTTCGCCATCAATGCTTGATTAACTTGGAAATCTGCATAGCGAAGTTGACGCTCCACCGTTTCGGTTTCCTGCCCCATGCTGGTAAACACATCCGTGTAAACCACATCCGCCGTGGTAATGGCAAAATCTACATCAGGAATAAACAAAACGGTTGCCCCTGTTACCTGCCCAACCGCTTGCGCATCTGCCAACAAAATTGCATCTGGCGGATAATCCAACGGGCCACAAAGCGTAATGTTCACACCCGCCAACGCACAAGCTTGCATTAAGCTGAGTGCCACATTATTCTGAACATCGCCCACAAAAACGACTGTTCTACCAGCAACAGTTCCGAAACAATCTTGAATGGTTAGCAAATCCGCCAAAGCTTGGCACGGGTGATGCCCCGCACTGAGTGCATTCACCACGGGAATAGTTCCCCATTCAGCCAATGCCGCAATTTCAGCATCGTTTAGGTGGCGAATGACAATGGCATTCACATAGCGACTTAACGTGCGAGCCACATCGGGTATTGCTTCTCTAACGCCTAAGCCGATTTCTTCTTTCTTCACGAAAATGGTATTCACGCCTAAATCCACCAACGCCGTTTCAAAACTGATGCGGGTACGGCAGCTGGGTTGTTCAAAGTATAACATGGCGTGTTGCCCTGCCAAAAATTGATGCGGTGTTTTCGCTTTTTTTAGCTGTTTCAGCTCTTTTGCCAACGCCAATAGCTGATTCACTTCCGCAGAAGATAAATCCGTCATTTTCAGAACAGACCGCCCCTTCAGTGTTTCGGGGATGAGAGGGTTCACCGTTTCAATGGTTGTCATCATCATCATGGTATTAAACCTCAACTAAGGCTTGACGTTTTTGGGCCTTCAATGCCCGCACTTGGGTGGAAAGCCCATACAAGTTGATGAAACCCGCTGCATCTGCATGGTTGAATAAATCGCCCGTGGCAAAACTGGCAAGGTCTTCATCATACAAACTAAACGGAGACGTTGTTCCTGCAGGAATGATGTTGCCCTTGTAAAGTTTCAATTTTACATCTCCCGTAACCACGCTTTGGGTACTATCCACAAACGCTGAAAGAGCTTCCCGCAAGGGGCTAAACCAATCGCCGTTA
>JAPLIO010000039.1 GCA_026389055.1 Candidatus Melainabacteria bacterium
GAGTACCGCAAATGACAACGAAGATGCCCCAGATATCGAGTCATGCAAGAGGTCTAATGGGAAACCAAGCCAGCGGCATCCAAATAACGTTCAGCATCAATAGCTGCCATACAGCCCGTACCCGCCGCACTAATGGCTTGCCTGTATTTACTATCAGCCACATCGCCACAAGCAAAAACGCCTGCCACATTGGTTTCGGTGGATTGGGGTGCCACAACGAGGTAGCCTTTTTCATCTTTGGCTAAGGCATCGCCAAACAGTTTGGTGTTGGGGTCATGCCCAATTGCCATGAAAATACCTTGGGTTGCCAATTCACGGGTTTCCCCTGTAACGGTATCTTTTAGGGTTACGGCATGAACACCTTTGGCTTTATCGCCCAAAATATCGGTTACAGCGGCGTTGTAAATGACATCCACTTTCGGGTTGGCTAGCATTCTATCTACCATGATTTTTGAGGCTCTAAACGCATCGCGTCGGTGAACGAGCGTTACTTTAGAGGCAAATTTGGTTAAGAAGTTGGCCTCTTCCATGGCGGAATCGCCCCCGCCAACCACAACCACTTCTTTATCTCTGAAGAAGAAGCCATCGCAAGTGGCACAGGCGGAAACGCCGTGCCCCATTAGTTCTGTTTCAGCAGGAATACCGAGCAATTTGGCACTAGCCCCTGTTGCCACAATTAAGGCGTCGCAAGTGTAGGTTTCGTTAGCGGTTTTTAGCACGAAGGGGCGAACGGTTAAATCGACCGAATCCACCAATTCGTATAGGCATTTTGCCCCGAATCGTTTGGCTTGAGCCCGCATTTCGTCCATCAGTTCAGGCCCCATGATGCCTTTGGGGAAGCCGGGGAAGTTTTCAACTTCGGTGGTGATGGTTAATTGCCCACCGGGTTGGATGCCTTCAAACACGATGGGAGCCAAATTGGCACGCCCAGCGTAGATGGCAGCCGTAAAGCCTGCAGGGCCTGAACCGATAACGATAATTGAAGAATGGGTAGCCATCATCATGAGCTTGAAAATCCTTTTATAACAGGTGAAAAATAAAAACTTAATACTATTTTAGTTTAACTTAAAGACGAGTTACAAACTGTTAGAACTTTGTTAAAATGAATTCGCCTAAACAGATAGGATGTTATACCCATTAACAATTTAAATAGCGTAAGAGTTCAAACCCACCAATAGGAACGACCATCGCATTTGCCCTGCAGCTGCCGATGCGTTCCGTCCACCGAAGGGGCAAAAAGAACATCCTCCCGTCCATACTCGCGTAGCGTGGTATAGGGCGGTGGCTTTTTGGGGGGATTTTAGGGGGGTACCCCTGAGCATGTCCAAAAAAATTAAACAGCGTGTCGGGGGGTGCCCAAATAGGCACCTCCTGACAAACCAGCCAGCTAAAGACGTAAACGACAATCGATGAAAGTACGCTATTTAATCTGTGAATTGGTATAACGGTTAATGGGTATAATACCAATTAAAAGATTAAAAGATTAAAAGTCGTCGTCATTTCGAGCTTGTCGAGAAATCCCCCTAGACGGTAAGGAGATTCCTCGGCTACGCTCGGAATGACAAAATA
>JAPLIO010000227.1 GCA_026389055.1 Candidatus Melainabacteria bacterium
ATCAACAAAGAACTAGAAAAAGCTAAAAAAATTAACAAGAAAGAAGAGAAACTGCTCAATAACCAAGAAATTGCTCGGCAAGTGGTGGGGTTGGTTATTCATTGTGTGCAAGCAACCGCCAGTTTTGCGTTGGTGGATGGCATTGCGTGGGCGGGCAAGAAAAATAATGTACTGCGAAAACAAGCGGAACAATGGGTTACTAAAACCGATGGCTGGAAGGGGTGGAATCAGTTTGTTGGTAAAGGGCTTAACAAAACGGCAGATGGGTTACAGTGGTCGTGGAATACGCTAAACGAAGGGCATAATAAAACGGGGCTTTCCTTAGCTTTTGTGATGCTTTCCAATTTACTTTCTTATGGTATTATGCGTCCGTTGTTGGTGAATACCACGTTTATGGGCATTAAAGATGCGACAGATACGCCTGCAGACCTAGAACAAGAGACACCTGCAAAAGTACCGCCTACCGTTTGCCCGCCTGCTACGCCAAAACTTTCTTATGTAGAACAACTACGGCTTAGCCAAACAACCCTACCTGCCCTTGCAAGAATGGGGGTTACCTACGAGGCTTTAGGTACTTCAAACCCTATTACGTGGGAAGATGTTTCTACTGATTCTTCTACCGACTATCCTCAGCCTCTTGGTATCATCCAAACCCAAGCCATTTTGTAAATTATAGCTATTATAGTATTTTAATACCAATTCAAAGATTAAATGGCGTATTCTGTCATCCTGAGTGAAGCGAAGGATCTCCCGAGACGACAAACACAGGAGATGTTTCGCATTCGCTCAACATGACGCTATTTAAACTCTAAATCGTGTAATGGGTATGATGAGCAGAGTTAACCCTGCCGAGCAGGAGGCATCATCATGGCAGGGTTAAAGCCCATTTTCTTGGCTTGAGCCTTCTCTTGCTTCTTGGCTAAGTCTTCCGCCTTCCGCTTAGCTTCTTCCTGCTTTTTAACCGCCTCTTCCACCTTCACATACTGCGGTTTGCCAAACAACTTATCTGAAACCTTCAGCATGGCATCCGTAATTTTAGGCATTAGTATAAAAGCACCACCTAAGTTAATTGCTGCACCCAACCAGTTCATTCTCCACGGACCCGCAAACGGAATGAACAATTTAAAGGTTTGAGGTCCAAATCGACCCATTGCCTTGGTTAGCCACTGCGTTTGTGTGTTGATAGCATTGAAGACACCCATAAAGACCATAAACCCTAACCCAGAAGAAATAAATTCTCGACCAAAAGCACGGCTCATATCGCCCGCATTGGGTTTATAAGTAGCTTGCGTTGGGTTTGCCGTTGCCATAGCTTGAGCAGGATTAACTACGGGTACCCCTGCCACAAGCGGTTCAGGCGTCGTAGCAGATTCAGTCGCTTTTCTGGGCATAGCAACAGATGGAGGGGTACCTATTGGGGCTACTGGGTAAGCAGCCTCATTGAATTGGTTCGTGAGCGGTTGCGGTGGGGCAGCATCTGCAAACGCTGGGTAAGCCTGTGGGCTGTTATTAGCACCCATCGCATTATTACCAATACCCAACCCTTTAATACCCGCTGCAGAAGCAATGTTAGACCCAATAGCTTGAGGTACTTGCGGTAACGCCGTTATAGTAGCCGTTTTATCTGCTGAAGGTTGCCCTTCTGTAGCGGAAGGCATAGAGGTAAACTTAGGGTTCTTCTCCTTAAACGAAGCCCCAATGGCTTGAGTAAACGCCATCGTAGCCCCTAGCAAGAAGCTGATTCTTCCTATACGGTTGTTAATGCTACCCGAACCAAAGACGGCTTTACCTAGTTTTTCTAAGCCTTTGCCTTTTTGGTTACTAAAGTGGGCGGTTTCTAGCAAACCGCTCATGTGTTCAAACGGGTTACCTACCCACATATTTTTAAACCAATGGGTAAAGGTGGGTACAATTCTGCCCAAGCCTTTTACCTCCATATGTTCAATAGCTTTAGCCGTCATGGTACGAGGACCCGTATCTTCTGCACACATTTGTTTGGCACGGCTCAAGATGTTATCGTAAAATTCGCCCGCTTTCCAAGCGGTTTTTAGCTCTTGCTTGGCATCGGTTTTCATGCCTCGCACCACTTCTTGAAACGTATAAAAATCTTTCGCTTTCTTAAGAGCTTCCACATTGGTGGTATGCACTTCAGGTCTGAAAAGCGAATGGAAGGCATCCGTGTGATTGTTAAGTTCCTCTAATAAAGCGGTTCGTTTTGCTTCCCAGCCGTTTTCACCTTTCCAGAAAAAGCTTCTAATTTCGTTGCTAAAGGGTATGTTAGCTACTAAACTTTTCACCCAATTGGTACCATTGTCTAGCAAATTGGTTGCAGGTAAAATGCCTTTTTCCAAGTCGTTCAATATCTTAGGTACTTGATGAGCAATCCCCTTGGGGTTTTGAGCCATAAAATCTGAACAGTATAGCCCGTAAGATTTTATTTTGAGTTTTTCAATAGCGGCTTCGCTAAACCACGGTGCCATTTCTCTTTGAATAACATTCAATGGTTTTTCCATAATTTTTCTCAAGACATTACCATCATTCTTGTCTAGTTCAAAAGCGTGTTCTACCACTTCAGATTTAAACAAGTGGTGCAAGTGTTCGCTCACTTGCCCATTGGTTTCTGCTTTGAGGATTTCAAGAGTAACATCGACTGGCAAGGTTGCAAAGGCTTTTTTGGATCCACCAGTTTCTTTTAACTTATTATGAGCAGCGAACAGTTTTTCAATGAGGGTCTCTCTAGCCTCAATGGGTAAATTCAAATTCTCTAGTTTCGCAGAAAAATAGCCATCGCCCCAACCCCCTGAACTGACTTGTTCTAGCATCTTATGGGTAAAATGCCCCATCATTTCGTTATCATGCACGTTATAAGTCATGTTTTTAATGTGGTGCAATCTATCTGGGGTAATAATTGCTTCAAATTTATCTCTGAACCGCGGTGGCACAATGCTGGCATTGGTTTCTACCATGCCTCTGTTTTTAAAATCTTTTATCGTTTTAGAAGCATCATTAGGGTCTTCCACATCTTCTATTTCACCGAGCATATGATCAAAGAAGGTATGGAAGTATTGCTTAATATCGCCATGAATCGTTTTGGTTGTACCATCCGCTAAGGTGATGGTTCTCGCTTCATCCAAAGCATTCGTGTTACCTAAAACCCGCTTGACGGTTTCTGGCATCCAGTTGACGTTATCCAAATACCCAGCTGAAAAGGCTTTGCCATTACCATCTGGGGGCTTCGGACCCCAAGGTATTCTATCCACTAATCGAGCAAACTTACCGATAGCTGATTCTTTCACCGCTTCATGCCCTGCTTCTGTTAGGGGCATACCGCCTGCAAAATCATAGCCATGCAGTTTGTTAATGGCAAACCCACCAGCATTGGCTATTACTAAGCCTGCCCCTATCGTGCCTGCCATTTGTAAGCCCGTAATATCAGGGTTTCCAAAAATCATCCCTTTCGCTCCTGAAGCAAGCATTTCCGATCCTTTTTCTAAGCCAGTGAGAACCGTAGACCCTACATTTTTGCCGATGCCTTGACCGCCACCAGCCCCTTGAGGCGAAACACCACCAGCACTATTACCTGCTAACAATTGCTGTAACATTTGAGCCTGCTCGGGGCTCATTTGTTGTTGTGGCGGTTGACCCAGTGCAGGCGTGTTATAACCAATGGCAGATTGTTGATCTGCAGGTTGTGGTTGTTGCGGTTGATAAGCATCGGTAGCCAGAGTACCGTAATCACTTCCCGCCGTGGGGTTAAATTGTTGATAAGAGTTCGGCTCTGCCCCATTTCTAGGCGAGCCAAGCTGGAAAGTATCTGCCGCCAATTGCCGAGGTTGGGCATAAGCTTGCATACGAGCCAGTTCAGCATCTACCTTGCTTTGTTCTTCAGGTGCCAATGTACCCAAGTTTTTTTGCATACCAGCGGATAAATAGCGGTTTAAGCCAGTTTTTTTCCCTAACGGCGTTGCAGGCGTACCATCGGTTTTCGCTAATTCCGCTTGAACGGTAGCCATTTCTTCATCGGTTAGCCCTAAATTATCCACAATGCTATCAGATAAATTCCGTCTTAAGCCATATTTCCTGCCATTAGTAGCCCCACTAGGGTCTGCTGAAGCATCTGCCGATAATTTATCGTTAAAAAGCTGACCATTATTTCTAAATTGGGCATTTAATAGCCAAGGGTTACTGTTACTGGGTTGTCCGCCATTTGACATAATCATAGAGATTAATTTTCCTTGTGTTGCCTACATCCGTATGGTTTTAAAAAAATGATTGAATTAAATTGGTTGATAGAAAAAGAGAAAAAAGTGCATGAAGAAGAAAATCTTACTAGCATAAAACCCGTTGAGGCTGTAATTTGTGCTAGTGGATACCGATTTATACCCATTTCATCATTAAATGTTATATTCATGTTTACATCATGGGCGGGACACCACGGGGGGATGTCCCCTACTACTACATAGAACTATCTAAAGAATACCGTAGGGGCGGTACCTCTGTGTACGCCCGCCTAAGATGTAAAGAACATCACACTACGACTAATACCAACTCTCTTTTTAAATAGCGTGTTTGGCTTTGCCTATTTGACGGGCTGGCACAGAGACCAGCCCCTACGAAAATACGACTGTAGGGGAAGCTCTCCGTGGCTTCCCGTTTCATGATTTTACGCTATTTAATGTGCGAATTGGTATAACCAGTGATGGCTTCAATAAATAACGGTAGAATGCATCTGCTGAATTTTGGTTAGGAAGCGTATTATTTGTTACTGATTGTAACAACTATTTGCCTGATGGGTTCATTAAACCCTGCTTCATTACGTTTATGCTTTTGTGGTGATAGTTATTTTAGGTCATATTATCAAAAAACAAGTGTGTTAAATAAAGTGAAAGGATAGTTAAAATGGTTAATTTTGATAGAGCAATAGGACAGGCTGGTCAAGTATTTACTCCTTTGGGGAAAGCCGAAACTGAATTCATTAACGCAGCAACTAAAGCAACAACTAATTTATCTAAAAACTTCTCGGGGGGGGGGGGCTTGCGTTCAGAACGCTTAAAGGGCATCCTTCAAGATGTATTTCGACCAGTTGAAACATTAGCAGAATTAAAACAAGAAAAAAAAGCCGTTCTTGAGTTTATTGAAAAAAGCCAGAAAACAGAATCAAAGATCGATGACAAAAGACTGAAATTATTTAATCAGCTAAGAGAGTTGGGTGAATACACCTCAGAACCTGCAAAAAAATTAGCGGCTAGACTTGATAAATTATTGAAAACGAACAATAATTTGTTTGACTCTTGGTGGTCAGTTCGAAAGACAGTTGATCATCTTGAAGCCAAGATAAGACCATTACAGCAACTTTTTGACGCAAGAGAAGTCGAAATAGCCAAACTAACCAAACAAGCAGATGAAGCAAGACAGTTACACGATTTTGAGGCATTTAATGAGCTTGAACAACAGATTGAAAACTTGAGAAATCAAAACGCTAGCCTTTAGCCTTTTGTTAATCAGGCGATTATTGGTAGCAATAATCGCCTAGGTTTTTATACCTAAACCAACGCACCGTCTTCTGCAAAGCTAAAAATAACCTTAACAGCTTCGCCTTGCGTATAAGCCCGAAACCCCTCAGTAAACTGCTCAATCAAAAGCGGATGCGTCAGCAACGGCGTTAAAGAAATCGTTCGGGTGGTAATTAGCTCAAACGCCCGCTGTAAATCTTCCAACGCAGGCGAATAACTAGTAACCACATCAATTTCTCGGTAATACAAGGCATTCGGGTCTATCCCAATAGCTGATTTGCCCTGCCCCGCCATTAACAATAACTTACCCCCATTACGCACCAAGCGTAAGGCTAAGGCTAAAGTAGCCTCGTTTACCACCGTCAAACAAACCACATCCACTTTTTGCGTGGGTAACGTTGCTAACCAGCTTTGCCACTGGCTTTCCTGTTGCGATGGATGAGCCACCGCATGGCAATACCCCGCAACATCCGCCAACGCCAACCGCTGAGGATTTAAATCTAACCCCAAAACCTGCCAGCCTTCTAATTGAAACGTTTGGCTAGCCAATAAGCCAATAAACCCTAGCCCCACAACGGCAACACTGCCGTTTTTCACGCTTCCCACCCGCCGAACGGCTCGTAACACGCAGGCTAGCGGTTCGGTGCAAGCGGCTTCTCTGGTAGCAATATGCGAAGGTACTTTGAAGCAAGTATGGTGTAAATGCCCTTGGCTAACGGCAAAAAACGAGGCAAATCCGCCAGGGGAAAGGTTGCTTTTTTTGAAGGCTTCGCAACTACTGGGGCTACCGTTAATGCAAAAATGGCACGTTCCGCACGGGACGTGATGGGCAATAACGAGTCTATCGCCCACGGTAAAATGGGTTTCTGGATTGGTAGAATCTGGCGTGTATTCTGCCCCTAATTCAATTATTTCGCCAACCATTTCATGCCCTAGAATCGTCCCTTCAGGTACTTTTTGTTGCTGAATTTTTTCAACATCGGTACCGCAAAGCCCACCACCCAGCGTGCGAATTAAGGCTCCGTTAGGGGGGCAGGTGGGTTTGGCAATGCTTGTTTCCCACAGTGCAGGGAAGGTTTCGGGGGTATAGGCTACCGTAATGGCACCCATGGTTTCGGTGGTGGTTTTCATTGTAGGCGATGTTCCTTGTTGGGTTGCGGTTATGGCTTGATGTTATTTTACAGTGAACAAAACCAGCATATCAAACCAATTCATACCAAATCAAAGATTGAATAGTGTGCCAACAAGCAGGGACGACCATCGCATTTGCTCTGCAGCTGCCGATGCGTTCTGTCCACCGAAGGGGCAAAAAGAACATACCGCCGTCAATGCCCTTGTGGCATAGAGGGTTGGCGTTTAGGACGGTTTTCGAGGGGCTTGCCCCTGAATTCGTGGGGGGTGTGGGGGTGCCCAAATGGTTACCCCCCATGAAGCCCTAGCCCGAAGCGATAACCTTCAGCATTCATCAAAATAAAAAACGTCAGATGGTAAGGAATGCTATACTTCAGCTATCGCTTTCCAAATCATCCCAACAAATAAAGGCTTCCGCAGGCAACGGATGCACTAATTTTCGACCAATCACGGAAGCCAAAAACCGCGGAGCTAACCCTGTAGCAGGGCGTTTAAACCCAATATCCCAAGGTTCTAGCTGGTGTCCTGGAGGTAAGTCTCTCAACAAAACAAGGCTTTTTCTGGCAACCGCCATACAATCAAACTCTACAGGATGAGGCACTTTTACGCCTGTTCCCAACATCCCTTCAGCTTGCCGAATTGCCTTAACAAGTACCGCAAAAGCTTGAGGCTCTAACGAGGCTTGATGATCAGGCCCTGCCATTGTTTTATCTAAGGTTAAATGTTTTTCGTAAAGTTTAGCCCCTAACCCAACCGCAATAGCGGGCACTAAATCTACACTGGTGGAATGGTCTGAATAGCCAATCAAACACCGAGGAAATTCTTTCTGTAAGGTTTGAATCGCTCTTAAATTCAAGGCTTCTTCAGGGGCAGGGTAGGCACTGGTGCAATGCATTAACGCAATGCCTGTTTCGTTTTGCCCTAGCACTAATCTCGCCTCAACAGCGGTAACAGCCTCTTTCACTTCTTCTACAGTTGCCATACCTGTAGAAAGAATCATGGGTACTTGGTATTTCGCTAATCGGCGTAAAAAAGGTAAATTCGTTAATTCGCCAGACCCCAACTTCAAAGCAGGTACTGCCAATTGCCGAACCAATACTTCCGCAGAAGCTTCATCAAAGGGTGAGCATAAAAAGGTTAGCCCAATACTTTGGGCATAGGTGGAAAGTTGTTGCATTTGAGCCACACTAAGGGCTAGCCTATTGAGTAAGGCTTGTTGGGTTTCTTCAGGCATTGCTTCTGTTTGTTGATACAGTGCTTTGGGTGCAGTGCTAACCGTTAAGGCTTGAGGGTTAAATAACTGGAATTTCACAGCATCTGCACCCGCTTGCTTAGCCGCATCAATTAGCTTAAAAGCCAAGCCCACATCGCCATTATGATTAACCCCTGCTTCGGCAATAATGAAGCATCGGTTAGTGGTGGCTAGCGTTGTTAAAAACTCCATAAGGTTTCTCCGTGCCTAGTTTGGCTTAGTTAAAACAGTCTTACTCATTATAGCCTTTTTTTAGGTCTTCTCATAAAAAACAATCTACTTGTATGAAGCAATTACTGTAAGCACGTGGGTTTTATTAAGGTAAGCGAATGCTTTTGGATAGCGTGAAAGCCCTTTTGTTTCCCACTGCCTAGAATAACTGCATTGTGATAGACCTTATTTATTGTTTGATAATCGTTATATTTTTTATTACTGCCATCGTTTTGTATTCCTAGAAGAGAGAAATAATCCCCATGATGACAACAACCAATGGTTTTCCACCTGCAGCAACGGCTTCTGCCATGCTGTGTAAAGAATTAGAATTTGCCACCTTACTGGGTTTAGTGTTAGAACCTACGCAAAACCAAGTGGCATTAACCCCTGCCCTAACGGAACAGTTACAAGAATTGGTGATGGTATTTGATGTGGGGCAAAGCCAACAAGCGTTATTGCGTCCGCTTTGTGCCAATGCGTGGATTGATTTAGTGCCATGGCATAGCTTTAATTAAGCATCCATTATAGGTAAGCCAGTTTTTAAACAATGTAGAGGGTCGTTATTACGACCCTCTACATGTTTTGTATGTAAGCCAGTTTTTAAAACTACATAAACAAAGTAGATATTTGCCCTACTTGTGTCAGTATTTTTTGCAAGTTAAACGTGCTACTACTGCCTGAATTTGCCAACCTGAAATTATTAGCGTTATTGGCATCTATCGCCTTCTGCTGGGCTAGCAACAATTGTCTGGCATCCGAATTACTGGTATTGCCAAACTGGGCGTAGGGTTGAACGGTTCTTTGATAAAAATCCAACACGTTGGTTAGTGAACTCAGCCTATCTTGCGAGGCACTTTGCTGTTGTAACTGGTCGCTCCATGCTTGATTATAGGCGTTCAGCTGAGCTTCGTTAATACCTTGGGTGGTTTGTTGCTGAAGCCCTAGTAATTGTTGCCCTAAAAACGTGTTGGTACTAGCAGACCCTAACCGTTTGGCATTAGCAGCCCTTGTTTTACTGGCTTGTGTGTTGTAAAAATCAAGCAAACTATTGTAATTAACCTGAAAAAGCTGATTTTGTCGAACGTCTCGTTGTTGTTGTAGTTGATAATTACTTTGCCCTAATTCATTGATTAGCACGCCAGACCCTTCCTTGGCGGCATTGACGTTGGCTTGGTCTGCCTGTGAAAGCTTCACTGCACTGCGTTGCACGTTGCCATCAACCCACGTTCTGTATTCGGTGCCGAGGGCATCGTTGTACTGAAATTCACTGGGCGGGGGAGGCGGCGGCGGTGGCGGAGGGGCGGCTTTCTTTTTCTTTTTAAACAAGTAGAATAAACCCATCATGGTTTGGTTTTCTCCTTCTTCTTATTGATTTCGTTTTTTGGGGGAGGGAGCCAATGCATCACGCACTTAACAACGGTTGTTAGGTGATATTGTTAGTATAAAGCCACCCAAAGGGGATGAATTAGGGTTTAAAAACACCTAATTTCATCGTTTTTTACCAATTTAATTTACCTCCTAAAAAAAGCAGAACGTTCAATTCTTGTCAGGTTTTTACTAGGATTTCTAGCTTCAAACTATAAGCAGTTGGATAGAGGCTGGTGCGAGGGAGCGCAGAGCAACTAGATAGCTTCTCTAGCTTCCGCCTTCATCAAACTAAAAAAATTAGATGGTAAATTTTCATAGACAAAAACGCATTTTTATGCATTACTAATAGTAGTATCTAATCAAATGTACTTTATTAAATCGGTTTCTTTGACAGTGTTCCCCCTATTTTCACTTTTAGTAGTAGGTAATTATTCCCCATGAATTCAAGCACTCCTGATGCTATACCCCAATTAAACAGACCCCTTGCCAAACCTATTTTGCCTATGCTGTTTGCCATCATTGGCCCCTTCATTGGTTGGGTTGGTGCCTTAATGGTGCTGGGCTCTATTTTTGTACCAGGCTTAGTCGCTATCTCTAGAACAGCTAAGCTTTTAATGGCTATTGGTCCTGTGCTGACTGCACCTGGATTAATTCGAGCAGGATGGGTTCAACAACAACCGAGTTGGGTTATTGGAGCAGCTGCTTTTATTCCTTGTTGGACACTTTTTTTTGCTGTTCCAGCTAAAGAAGATTTAGCCATTGGTATTTTGATTTTTATGGTTGGTTTTCTATTTGCAGGGCTTTCAAATGATGTTGCCCCTGAAAAACGCCAGTTTAATTTAAGCCAGTGGAACCCTGTTGGGTTTTTAGGCTTTATTAAAGATGATATTTTATTAACCTTCAAAATAGCGTTTCAAGGGTTTGCGTTATTATTGCTTTACCCTGCCCAGTTGGTGGTTTCCTTGTTGCAAGGCAAGGGTTTGCCAGCTATGCCTTGGGTTTTTTCGCCAGACCATTTGTGGGCAAGCCGCAGAATGGGTGCGTTCACGTTTTCATTAGCAGGCTTGTGTAGCATTGTTGCTAACACCGTTCCTGAAGCACACGCCATTGGTACTCAATTATACAATATTGTAGGGGGCGTTGGTGCTGTTATGATGAACTATAGCTTGTTCAATACAGGGTTAAAAGGCAAGCACTGGTTAGAAAAATTGCTACTTTTTGGTAGTGTGTTTGCAACGATTGGTTCTTCTGCCCGTTCCATGCCTTGGGGTGTGGCTTTAGATCAATTCGGTTCACGGTTGAACGAAATGTATTATAGTGGGTTGGATATGATCAAAGAGAAGGAATAAGTCTTCGTTTTTAGCCACTCATAAATAAATGAATATGAACACACGTTGATCTTTTTTTCAACGTGTGTTGTTTTATAGAAGCGTTTCCAAATTGAATAATTAAATAGCGTGTTTTTTCACCGATTGTCGTTTCAGTCTTTAGTTGGTTGGTTTCAATTCTTACGCTATGCTAACCTTTAATTAGTTTGAACGAATCTTTTCTACAGTACCCAAAGGATTTATCTCTTTTCTACACAAGGGAGGTTGAAATTATTGATTATAATAAATCATATTAGCTTTACTGTTACGGTGGTATATCTTTTACCTTCCCTCAAGTCAGATAGAGATATTTTACGATGTTTTTTAATAAAAAAAAGCCAGATTCCCCCATCCCCGCTAGTGAAGATGATCTTTTTTCATCAGAAGCAGATGAGCCGATAGTCGAAAGCCAGCAGGCAGCGACGACTATTACTACTACGGTTGGTAGTGGGTTTAATTTCCCAAAACTTTCCCCTTCTAGTCTCTCTAATACTGCTCAAACACAACAAAAAAACGGTGCTTTTTCTTCTCAGTCAGCCACAGTTCCTTCAGATGCTACTGAAGCTGAAGTATCCCTTGCTACGGCTGAAGCTGTTAGTATCGCTGCTAATTTTGTAGGCTCATTGCCAGCTGTTGAATCCGTGCAAGAGGATTCTACTGCTAACGTTGAGGCATTCGTCCCGCCTTCTCAGGTCTTTGCAGATAATGAAATAGTAGAAACAGATTCAGTGCCACTTGTTGCAAATTCTATTGAGAATGCGTTTGATATGGCGTTAGATTTGTCTTCTGTAGATCAAGCTGATCGCTTAGAAACAAATGAAGCTTTTTTTGGGCTTGAATTAGAGGCTCCTTACCTGCCAGCCCCTGAAGAATTGAACGCCCCAGTGATAGTAGAGCCTGTTGCGATAGCTGAAACCCAGTCTTCCGTTGAAGATTCAGAAAGCTGGATGGATTTTGCATTGGATTCTTCACTGGAGATAGTACTTCCCGAAACAGAAGCTGTTAGTGCTTCATCTGAAATTAAGGTACCAACGCAAATTAATGCTTGTGAAATTGGCGAGGATATTTTAGAACCACAGGAAGAACCCACCGATCAAATAGCACTACAAACAAGGCATGCCGTCGCGGGTACCGAAGCCTTTTTGCAAACACAGTTTTCTCCTATTGATTCTTCCATTGATTTAACAGGCTTAGCCGTTGAAGATAGTTTTGATACCCTAAGCCAGGCCAATGAGCTTAATTCAAATTGGGTTTTACAAGATATTGCAGTAGCTGAAGAGCAAGTTGCCTTGTATGCCCCCCAGCAGCCAACCATTAGCGGGTTTTTGTCTGTAGAAAATAATCAAGCGATTGGTCTGATGGATATTAGCCAATTGGATTCATTCGTAATAGGCGATGATTTTAATGATGACCCAAAACAAGTAGAAGAAGAAAACGTAACGCTTTCAGCAGTAGTAGCGCTTGAACCTGTTGACGTAACTTGGTCTGTTCAAGCAGAGCCTGATTTGACGGTTGTAGAGCCTCAATTTACTACTCAAGCTGCAGAAGAAGTTATATCAGCCAATCATCTTGATTCCTTAAACGATGCCTTTGATTTTACGGTTGTTGATGAAGCCCCTGTTGCAGGAGCCTTTAAAGCCACGATTGATAAAGAAGCATTGCCGCTCCCAGCACTGGCTAACCCTATTATTGAAACGGTTCCAGTAGAAGCTAAAAAAATAATCGAACCAGAAGCTTATACGGTTAATGAATATGATGAAGTGGTGGTGGATTTTGATTCAGGGTCGTTGGATATGGATGCTACAACATCTCCTGAACAATTACTCTCTTCCATAGACCTTTCACCCAATGAGATAGCACCAGCAATCCAATCTTTGGTTAACGGTGTTAATGAATATGATGAAGTGGTGGTGGATTTTGATTCAGGGTCGTTGGATATGGATGCTACAACATCTCCTGAACAGTTGCTTTCAACTGCCAGTAACCCAACCGAATTGATAGATCCTAGTTTTTGGGTTGCTCTCAACGGAGAATCTGCTGAAGATACCGTAAAACAACCCGCCTCAACAACAGAAGATGAGTTTAATCAATACGTAGTGGCAGGCTTTGAAGCCAATGCTAAAACCGTTTATGATACGGCTACGGTTGCTGAAGCCAGCCCTGCAACGCCAGAGCCTATAATAGCTTTAGAACATGAAAAAACTATTGCTACTGCTACACCTGTTACGGAAGGCATGATTTCTTTAGCAGAATTGGTAGGCAGTAATATGGCACCTGCTCCTAAGGAGCAGGGCAATATTTTAGGCTTGTCTGAAACAAAAACAACACTACAAGTGGGGCAGGTTTTACCCTTTTATAACTTAGCGTTAGAGAAAATAAACGTATTGGCAATGGCTCCTCTTCCTCAAGAAAATAGTGCCTTACTTTATTTGGAAATAGAACCTTTCTTTGCGTTATTTGGTTTTGTAGATAACCAATTCCACTTGTTACGAATCTTCCAAAAAAACCTTTTAAAAGAAGGTGCCACGGCTCAATTTAATTTAACATTGAATGCACAGAGTGCTACTACAGGCGATATTTATCAGCTGACTATTGGCTCGTGGGTTGCGTTGATTGTGGTAAAAGATCAGCATGTTGCGTTGCATAAAATTCTCACAGCTGCTTAGTTTTTTTAATAAAATGCGATAACATGCAACAAGGGAGGGTTTTAAGCCCTCCCTTGTTGCATTTTAATTATTCAAAAAATAGTAGCTAGCACAAAATTTAATTTTATAGCCTTTAAGCTACTATGAATAATAAAACGGTTGGTGTTTTATTTGACAAATCATTAAAATATAAATAACACAAATGAAATCTGAGATAATTGTTCGTTTTACACTACTTTATAGCAGGGTTTTCTTTCTCTAACCCCTCGGCAATCTTTTGGAGGTTTTCTTTCTATTATGTCAGCAGTTATATCGTCTTCTCATGCACTCTCATCGGCAACAACAAATCCACTTTTAAATCCGCAACTAACCGCACTGGATTCCTTGCTTGATGACCAAGCCTTGTTGGATGCTTTACAAGCGTTAGATATTATCGTTCCAGAACAAGAGGCAGATACGCCGCTGTTAAGCCCCATGCAGCTTTCTTATCTACATTCACCTCACAAAGAAAAACCGCTTCAATGGGCTTGCAAAAGAGCGTTTGATGTTGTTTTTACTTCCATTGGTATTTTACTGTTTTCTTTGCCTTTACTGGTTTTGGCAGCGTTGGTTAAGTTTACATCCCCTGGCCCATTGTTTTTCTCTCAAGAACGCATAGGGTTGCATGGTAAAAAATTCAAAATGCACAAATTTCGTTCTATGTATACCGATGCTGAAGACCGTTTGAAAGAATTACTAACCGAAAACGAAACCAACCAAGCCATGTTTAAAATGAAGAACGATCCTCGGGTAACGCCTGTAGGTAAATGGTTGCGTAAATTTAGTTTAGATGAATTTCCGCAGTTAATTAACGTACTTAAGGGCGAAATGTCTTTAGTGGGGCCTCGTCCGCCTATTGAACGGGAATTATCCGCTTATGAACTGTGGCATTATGTTCGCTTTTCAACGGTGCCAGGGCTAACAGGTGCTTGGCAGGTTAGTGAGCGTTCCAATATTAAAGAATTTAATGATGTGGTTAAACTGGATTTTAACTACATTCTTAACTGGTCTGTTTGGCAAGACTTGGTTATTTTGTTTAAAACAGTGCCTGTGGTATTGTTCGCTAAAGGGTCTGTGTAAATACATTAACGAAAGTAAATTATGATTATCCCTCCTTTATGATTACGTCTCAACTCAACTATGCCATCATCTCAGACCAATTGGCAGGGGGTATTGGTGGTGCTGAAAACTTACTTTGGCTGGCGATGGATTTATATCCACAAGCAGCTGTTTACACCACAGTTATTCGACCTGAAATTATTCCTGCCTCTTATAATCAAAGAACCATTACCCCCACTTGGATTCAAAAACTACCCAAGGCAGGTAAGCTTTATAAGGCTTATTTACCCTTGATGCCCTTAGCCGTTGAAATGTTGAATTTACAACAGTATGATGTGGTTCTTTCTATGAACCATAGTATGGCGAAAGGGGTTGTGGTTCGGCCAGATGCGACCCATGTTTGCTATTGTCATTCGCCTGCCCGCTACATTTGGGATATGTTTTGGACTTATTCTGAAATGAACCAATTTAGCCCAATTAAGCACTTAATTGTGGCGACTCTTTCCAACTATTTACGGATGTGGGATGTTACTTCTGCCCAGCGGGTGGATTACTTCTTGGCGAATTCATCTATTACCAAACAACGGATTGAAACCTATTATAATCGACCCGCTGAAATTTTATACCCAGGGTGCGATACCAATAAATTTGAGCATTTAGGCACAGATGACTACTACCTAATGGTGGGCAGATTAGTAGCCTATAAAGGGTTTGATTTAGCAGTAGATGTGTTTAATGAGCTTAAATTACCGTTGAAGATAGCGGGCAGTGGCCCTGAGTTAGAAGCACTGCGGGCTAAAGCAGGCCCCACGGTTGAAATTTTAGGGCGGGTGGATGATGCCACCTTAAAAACCTTGATGGGCAACTGCAAGGGCTTTATTTTCCCTGGAAAAGAAGATTTTGGTATTGCCATGGTGGAAGCCCAAGCAGCGGGCAAGCCCGTTATTGCCTTGGCGGCAGGCGGTGCCTTAGATATTGTTAAACACGGTGAAACAGGCTGGCTAGCCCCTAGCTATACCGTAGAAGCCTTTAAAACCGCTGTTTTAGAAGCTAATCAGCAACCATGGCATGTAGAAACGATTGCTCAACATGCTGAAACGTTTAGCATCGCCAATTTCCAAAGCAGATTAAAGGAATTGCTCGATAATCCAGCCAGCATTAAAAACAGAAAATCTTTAGTTGTTTAGAGGAATCAAAGGTTTATTTTTAAAAGTTGATAGCACTATTGTAAGTTTTAAAGTTTTTAATCACCATAACACGTTTGTTTCTAGCAAACTACTCTTAGTTTTACTAGGTTCGCTTATACGCTCTAATCACATTTAAGGTTGCACTCACACATGAACGCTACATTCTCATCCAACGCTTCACAAGCTAACTTTTTTTCAGAATCTACTGTTTCGGGGGGGTATTCTAATGCCATCCCTATCTCAAAACGCTCTTTCTCATTGGGTTGGGGGTTATTACTTAAGCAAGAAAAACACTGGATTTTAGGCGTTTTTGTTATTGGGCTTTTGATAACCATTCTTTACTTTACCCTACTTTACCACTATAACTACAAAACCGAAGCGGAAATTTTTATTAAAGATGTACAACGAAATGCGGTTGTTGCCGATTATAGTACCTCTTCTTTGGTTAAAACAGAAAGTGGTTATTCTAACCCGTTGTTTAACTATCAGCAAGTATTACGGTCTGAAATGCTGGCTAGTAAAATTTATCCAAGCCTTAGCAAGCAATTCCCTGAAGATTTTAAACAGTTAAAAATTAAAGATTTGGTTGACTTCAATAAATCCATTTCCAAAACGATTATTAGTTCAAATATTATTCCTTCCACTGATATTATTAAAATTGTGGTGAAGTGGCCCAATGCTGAACATGCCGAAGTAGTGGCTGCTGCCATTGTGAAGGGCTTTAAAGAAACCAACTTGGATCTTCAAAAAGACGTAACATTAACCCAAAAAGAGCATTTAGATACGCAGTTAGAAGATATTTCGAAAGAGCTTTCTGCCGTAAGAACCACCATCAGAAATTTCAAGCTGAACAATGGTGCTATTGAGATTGGGTCTGAAGGCGAAGGGTTAGTTCGGGTTCGGGTTGATTTAGAACAGCAATTGGAAACGATTGAAGGACAAATTCGTTTTAACCGTAGCCGTGTGGCAGAGTTAAAGCATTTATTAAGTATTTCTAGCCCGAAGGCCGCCGTTCAAGCTTCTAGTGTGGGTGAAGACCCTTATTTAACAAGGTCTCAAGGCCTTTTAGCGGATTTGGAAGATAAACGTACCCAATTACGAGCTAAATTTACCGATGACTATCCTGATGTAAAAGCCTTAACAGACCAAATTGCTCAAGTTAATTCTGATATTGCTAAACGTCGGACTGAAACACTGGGAGCCGTTACTGCCAGCAACACCAAACGGGGATTGTATGATAAAACATCGACTGCGTTGGCTTATGATTTAGCTAAAGCCCAAGCAGAGCTGATGTCTTTGCAAGCTCAAAAATCAGGGATTGCTTCAGGTGTTGGTAATTTGCGGTCAAAAGCTATGTTGTTACCCAACAAAGAATTAGGCTTAAAAGAATTGAGCAAAAAAGAATCTTCGTTACTACAAGCCTATGAAGCCTTAAAAAGCAAACAGATAGAAGCCAATATTAAAAACGAATCCGTTATTGATAACCTGTTGGTGCTATCTTCGCCTGGTTTGGCGACGGTGGATATTACGGGCTTAGCCTTAGATTTAATTGGTTGGTTGCTATTGTTTTCTGGGCTAGCCGTAGGGTCTGCATGGGTAAAAGATGCTGTGGCTAACCATTGGGGCAGTAAAGAAGCGTTAGAAACACTAACAGATCTGCCTGTTTTAAGCTGTATTCCTTGGCGAAATGGCTTGGTTTCCGCTTCAGGTACGGGGAAAGTAACCCTTAAATCTCAAAACGAATGGTTTAAATTAGCCCAACAATTAAAACGGCTATTACAAGTCAATAATGCCAAAGTCATTGGGTTGTTTAGTACCAACAATCAAAAACACGTGTCTTCCTTAATGGATACATTAGCCTTTGCTTTTACTAAAAACGGACAAATTCCGCTGATTTTAGAACCGCTTTTAGCTGCTAAAAATACGGAAGAAGCATCTCTTCAAACCCATCTGCTTTCTTTGGGTAGTTTGGAACCATTGATTGAGCAAGTTTCTGCCGTTATTCGGCAAAACCCTGAACAAGCAGATAACTTGATAGCCCAAGCTATTGCCAATTGGAAAAATCAACTTCGGCAAGCCACACTGGCTAATACCCAATTTACAGGGCTAACCATTGCCGTGGCTCAAACAGAAGAAAAAATTATGCCACTCTTTGCTTCTAAAGCCTTTACAAAAATTTTAGAAGCCTTAGCTAGCGAAGTGGATTGTGTTTTGGTCAATGCCCCTTCTACTGAAGCGGGCGATGCTACACTGATGGCTGTGGCACAAACCGTTGATGGTGCGTTGGTTTACGTTTCCCCTAAATCAAAACGCCCCTTATTAAAGCACTTGCTAACTGATTTTGAAAAGTTGAGCTGCCCTGTATTAGGCTTGCTTAGCAGATGCTAACGGGAGCTTATTAACCCATTATGCAAGCCCTCAGTATTCAACCTACTTCTTCACCAGCAGATGCTTTGGTGGAGACCCCCTCTTTGTTTTCCGTGCTGTTACCCGCTATTATTGCTACTCTCGTCATCGGGTTATTATGGATAGTGGGTGGTAGTGCTGGATTAAAATTGAATAACTTTACGGTTTTACCGCAAAGCCTAACAACGGGGTTACTAGCCATTGCTGGCATTGTTATGCTGGCTGCAGCTAAAAACGTCTTTCAAAAACCGTTATGGACTTTGGTTGCCTTACTGGTTGCCTTCTTTTGGGAAGTTGTGTTCTCAAAATTAACCCTACTAGCCTTTGGCTTGGCTTCTATAACGGCTTTAGGTGTATTGTTTAAGCACTATCGGTGGCTTTGGCAAATTCCTGCCTTTCGCTTAGGCTTAGGGTTTGCCATTATATCGGCTCTCTACTTTTTTTTCTATTCGTCGGATTTTCGCTTAACCAGTGTTGAACCAGGTTATCACTCTGTTTTATTTACAAGTGCGGCAGATGTTCCTGCCAAGATTACGGTAGCTGTTTGGGGCTTATCAATAGCGATAGGCTTTATGACAGGGTTGCGAATTTTTATTCCTGCGTTTAAGGCGGGTTTACAAAAATCGCCTGCCCAATGGTTACAGGAATGGGGCATTCAACTAGGCGTTATTTTATTTATTTCATTAGGCATCATTTTAGCCCTGTTTCCAATTGTCATGGAAACAAACCACCTTAATGTTTACTTGCCCCCCACGTTATTGTTCGCCCAATTTATTGCGGGATGGATTCGTTCTGGCTTAGCGGCAGGTGTGCCACTTAAAACCCCAAACTGGACGACGCCTGCTAAATTGAGCCAATGGCTGGGTATTGTCGTTATTTTGCTATGGTTATTATTCCCCATCATTGCCAATAAAACGCTCTTGATTACTGCTGGATTGATTTTGTGCGTTCAAACGGTTATTTTCCATAAAGCGGGGATGGGGTGGTCTTGGGGCTTGGCAAAACTACCTAAGGTTAGCCCGCTACAATTATTAATTTCCTTTGTAATAACCAGTGTTTTTGCCACGATGGTTCTATTTGCTACGGGATTGAATACCGTTATTGAGGACAAAATTACTTATTTTATCAATGGCTTTAGCAACCCCTGTACCTTGAATGTTCGTGAAGAGAACATCCATCATTTATTTGAAAACTTGAACAATAACTTAACGCCTCAAATTATTGTTATGGGTAATGGGCTAGCTCAATCTCGGCACGATATTTTCTTTGTTTCCGCCCAGCGTACATGGAACTACGGTATTTTAGTTCAAACGGTTCATAACGTTTATGTAGAATTATTTTATGATTACGGCTTGATGGCGTTATTATACTTTGGCACATGGATTTTTCTTTTAAGGGGTGCTACTAACACCTTACGCAACCCTAGAACCCACTTAATTGCCAAGCATGCCGCTTCATTAATCGTTTGTTTGGCTATTTTCACTAGTATTTACGGGTTAACCGATGGGGTTGTGGCGGCCTTTATGGCACAACTGTTTACCATGCTAGGCTTGCTAGAAGGTGTTCGGCGGTTTTGGCCCCTATTACCTGTTAACCCTTCCCTTCATTCAACTTTTGCTAACACCCTTGCTTTTAAAAACAAAAACACTCTTCTTGAGTAGATAGGAATCCCGTTATTATGAATCATTTATTCACACGCCTAATCATTCTTACCATGGTGCTTGGTTTCACTACTGGTGTTGGCATGGCTTGGGCAGAAGAAGAAAAACCGCTTGATTTAAGAAAAGAACCTGTTGCAACACCGGGCTTAATTCCCCCTGTTACGGGGGAAACTTTGGAAGTAGCGGATACGCAAATACCAACACAACGCCCTTATCGCCTCGGTCCGAATGATTCGATTGCGATAGATTTCTTTGCGGTAAAAGAACTCAATCAACCCACTGTGCGTATTAGCCCCGATGGTACTGTTATGTTACCCGCTGTAGGGAAAATTGATTGCAACGGCTTAACGCTTGATCAATTACAACTAAAAATCCAACAGACAATGTCTAAATACTTGAAGGATCCTCGGGTTTCTATCAACTTGCTTTCCACCAAACCGATGGTTGTTTCCGTATTAGGGGCGGTTCGTCGCGTGGGTAATTATGAATTTAATACCAACCCGTCTCAAGCCCAACTACAACCCAACCCCCAACAAGTGTTTTTGAAAGTGGAAAGAACTTCGCCAACACTGGTTAACGCAATTATTGCAGCAGGTGGTATGGATTATGATGCAAATTTAGAGAAAGTAACCATTATCAATAACTACTCTAACCAACACTATAAATTGAACTTATTACCCTTGGTGATGGGGCTAGAAAAACACCCTGATATTTGGTTGACTTATGGTGATATGGTGCATGTGGAACGCTTGGCTTCGCCTTTAGCGGTAAACCCAGCCCACTTTAAAGCCTTAGCTAGAAGCACTTATTTTTCAGAAACCATGCCTGTTAGAGTATATGGGTATGTAACCAACCCTGGGTTGGTACAGTTAGATACCTCTAGGAATACGGATGTAAACTCTGCCATTGCTTTGGCGGGTGGGTATTATGGTGATTTTGCCTATTCCCCTTCCAAGGTGATGATTTCTAGAAAAGATGAGTTTGGTCATTTGGCTACGCGTATTATTAACCCTCGGGCAGAAGATACGACCCTACTACCAGGTGATATTGTTTATGTGCCAGATAAACCTATTTCTAAAATAGTACGGGGCTTCCGTATTGTGGGCAATATTCTTTCCCCAGTTAGCACTTTTGCAGGGGCTTACAATTCAACGGCACTTATCTTTGAACCCACTCGTAACTTTAGAAGATAGGTAAGCTGATAACCCCATGAACCCAACCGAAAATTTAGCCACCCAGCTAACATCTAAAAAGCAGCTTAAAAAAAGTATGCTAATTAACTTACTAACCAAAGTGCTTCCCATTATTATTGGGATTGTAACCACACCCTACCTTATTAAAGGCTTGGGCGATGAACGCTTTGGCGTTATCCAAATTTACTGGACGATTGTCGGCTTTTCCACCGTGTTTGATTTTGGCTTAGGGCGGGCATTAACCCAACTGGTTTCGAAAATGATTGCCAGCCATGAGCATGAAACGCTCAGTGCCACGGTTTGGACGATTATTGTTATTATGATAGCCCTAAGTTCCGCGGGTATGATTGGTTTATTGTTAGCAACCAAACCCATTGTCGCTGCCATTAACGTTTCCCCTCAGTGGTTTGATGAAGCGTGCAGGGGCTTTCAGTGGTTGGTGATGTCGTTACCTTTGCTGATTGTCTTCATTGGGCTAACGGGTATTTTAGAAGCGTTTCAACGGTTTTGGGATACGAACTTGCAACGCTACCCCATTTTGTTTTTCAATTTTGTGGCACCTGTATTACTATTACAGTGGTATCCGCATTTGGATTGGATGATGATGATGGTGGTGGTGGGCAGAATTATTGCCACCATCATGGCGTTAGAAGCGGTTAGCCGCTGTTTTCCTCGGTTTTGGCGGTCTATTTCGTGGGATGATTCTCATCTGAAAGATTTATTGAAGTTTGGTTCTTGGACGACGGTTAGCAATATTGTTCGCCCGTTTATGTTGTATCAAGATAGATTGTTTCTTGCCAACTGGCTAAGCCCAGGGGCTATTATTTATTACACCACGCCTTATGGTATGTTAAGCCGCCAGACGGTGTTTGCGGAATCTGTGTTAAATGTGTTGTTTCCTGCGTTTGGTACCAGTTTTGTGAACGACCCTGCTAGAGCCAAAGGGATGTATTTGAAAGCGTTGGTTTATTTATCTATTGGGTTTGGGGTGTTGGCTGTTGGTATTGGATTGATTTCAAAATGGTTGCTTACCTTGTGGATTTCCCCTGAATTTGCGGAAAAATCTTGGTTGATTACGGTGGTTTGTTCGTTTGTTCATGCGTTGGCTAGTGTGAACCTTGTTCCACTTAGCTTAATTCAGGCTTCGGGTCGGTCTGATATTACGGCGAAAGTGTTGATGGTGCAGTTTCCGTTGTATTTGCTGATGCTTTGGTGGGGCGTGAAGGAATATGGACTAATTGCGGCACCGAGTGTGCTGTTTATTCGGTTAATTGCAGATACTTGGCTGATGCACTGGCAGGCGATGCGTTTGTTAAAAAATGCGATTATCCAAAACAGACAACTTAACGCCTAATTTTATTGGTTTTTGGTTAGGCGGATTCAAGTAAGAAGTGTTCCACAAGGGG
>JAPLIO010000007.1 GCA_026389055.1 Candidatus Melainabacteria bacterium
GGGGCATCTTCGTTGTCATTTGCGGTACTCCTTAGGTTATGTAGTTAGGCTACACGCCCATCAGTCCGTTCCGCATTCCTAGAATCTGCACCCACCTATCAAGCCATGCAAGAGGTCTGTTAATTAAACTTGTCATTTCGAGCGTAGTCGAGAAATGACAACTGGATGATTTCTCACAAAAACACTAGCATAGTTGTTTTGTTCTCGTTAAACTGTAACTAAAAGTTTTGTTCTGTTTTATATAAATATTCAATTTAACCTGAAAGGTTTTCGCCTGTGAATGCTACCGCTACACCCACCCCAACCCCTGCATACAGCCCTGGTTTAGAAGGCGTTATTGCCGGTACCACTAGTATTTGTACCATTTCCCCTGAAATTCAATCGCTTACTTACCGTGGGTATGATATTAAAGACTTAATGTTAAATAGTTCATACGAAGAAGCGGCTTATTTGTTGCTATTTGGCGAATTACCAACCCGTGTGCAATTGTGCGATTTTTCTACCCAACTCGTCAGCGAACGCCATATTCCTGATGCCGTTTTACAACAGCTGCAAACCTTCCCTAAAGATGCCCACCCAATGGATACCTTAAAGGCTGGCGTAGCATTGTTAGCATTGTATGATGCAGATAAAAACAACCATTCTAACGAAGCAAACGTGCGTAAAGCCGTTCGGTTAATTGCTCAAACCGCCACGTTGGTGGCTTATAACCACCGCATTCGTCAAGGCGAAGCCGTTATAGCCCCTCAAGGGTCTGATTATAGCCATGCTGAAAACTTCTACACCATGGCGTTTGGCAAAAAGCCATCTCCTGTTATGGCGAAAGTATTTAATGCTACGTTGGTTATTTATGCCGAACATAGCTTTAATGCCTCCACTTTTGCGGCTCGGGTTACAACTTCCACCTTGTCGGATATTCATTCGGGTATTACCGCAGCGGTTGGTGCGTTGAAAGGTCCTCTTCATGGGGGTGCGAATGAACAGGCTATGCTCACTTTCTTGGAAGTGAAAACCCCAGAAAACGCAGATGCTTGGACGCGTGAAGCGTTGGCTCAAAAGAAGAAAATCATGGGCTTTGGTCACAGAGCTTACAAAAATGGCGACCCTCGGGCAACCTTGTTAAAAGGCATGAGAGACGAGCTAATTGCTGAAATTGGCGATGCACCTTGGGTACATATTGCGGATACGATGGAAAACATCGTGGTAGCTGAAAAAGGCTTATTCCCGAATGTGGATTACCCGATTGCTTATATGTATTACATGATGGGCATTCCAACAGAAATTTATACGCCCATTTTTGCCGTAGGCAGAATTGCTGGCTGGACAAGCCATGTGGTTGAGCAATTGGCTAATAACCGATTGATTCGTCCTAAAGCCTTGTACGAAGGCCCTAAAGATAGAGCCTTCGTGGCACTAACCGAAAGATAGATTGCTGGCTATTAAGCGTTTTATACCAATTCTCACTTTGAATTGCGTGTTCTTTCATCGATTATCGTTCCTAGCTTTAGCTGGCTGGTTTGTCAGGGGGTGCCTGTTTGGGCACCCCCCGACACGCTTTTTGATTTTTTTGGACAAACTCAGGGGGTACCCCCCTAAAATCCCCCCAAAAAGCCACCCGCCTATGCCACCAGACGGGCATTGACGGCGGGATGTTCTTTTTGCCCCTTCGGTGGACGGAACGCATCGGCAGCTGCAGAGCAAATGCGATGGTCGTTCCTA
>JAPLIO010000243.1 GCA_026389055.1 Candidatus Melainabacteria bacterium
AATGCTTATTTTGAGACGTTGGAGGCGGTGGAATCTCATTTAGTGACGGCTTTGCGTTGGGTAGAAGCTAATACGGCTTGGGTGAAATCGTTTGCCTATTTCCCCTACATTCAACACGCTATTTAAT
Organism: Candidatus Melainabacteria bacterium; assembly: GCA_026389055.1. Lineage (GTDB taxonomy): Bacteria > Cyanobacteriota > Vampirovibrionia > Vampirovibrionales > JAJTHC01 > JACEUU01. The sequence goes on from JAPLIO010000243.1 coordinate 128, forward strand.
CTGTCAATTGGTATTAGATAAGGCAACAGAGCTATTTTTCTAGCCTCAGCTTTACTGTATAGTGCATTATTGCCTAGTGAAATCAAATCCACACCAACAGCTAAGCCTCTAAAAGGCGTTGGTTCTAAGTTTGAAGAAAGTAGAATAGCTTTAGTTGCTTTAGAAAAAGAGTAATACCCGAATCCTGTAGGTATATCTTGTAGTCCTTTGAGCCCAAGCAATCGTTCTTTTGCACGTAATGCTTCAGTGGGTTGACCCACAGCACGAGTTATCTCATCTAATAGAGCTTGGATGTGGTAATTCTGCACAAATCCTGAGTTATGAGCACTTTCATCTAATAGTAACTTCTCTGTATTTGAAACAGCGTAAGTTCCTAAATGAGCTCTTAGACCTTTTTTAAGCTTGACTGCTTGGTCAGGGACTATATCTGGAATTAGATCAAGCATTCCTAACGAGCTTAAAACATTGTATCCTCTTTTAGGATTCGATGGGTCAACTAGTTTTAATATTTCTTGGAATACACCTCTAGCAACAATTTCTGCTTCTTCGTTTAGCAATAAGTCGGCTTTAAACTTTGTATCTAACACTTTTTTTGCGTTTGCTAATCTAGTTGTAATCATGTTTCTAATATAGCCGTCATGTTTAGGTAAAAGGACTGAAAGCGAATCATTGCTAATAACCGCTGTTATTCCATCACGTTGCCCTTTATTGGAAGGCTTAAACGTATCAGCGGTCAACGGAGAAAGAGGGAGCGTGTGTGGGGCTGGCGTTGATGTTGGGTTGCTAGCAGGGCGAGAAAAGGTCTGTTTTAAAGCTGGGGGGAATAAAGCAGAAACGTGCATCATCATGTAGTTTATGTCCTGTATAATTAGCTGACGATTATCATATTAGGGAAAAAGAAACATTGACTATATTAAAGTAAGCTAAAAACCAGTTAAAATCAAGTGGGTTTTACCGCACTGGCGTATTTTTGGTATAATGGGGGTATCTGTTTTTTCCATAATCTATCAATAGAAGAACCCCCACCCCATGATGATGAGCCTGCAAAAACCACCCCACCCCACCCAAAAACCCTTCACAGGGGCGGAAATTCGGGAAGCCTTCCTCGGCTATTTTGAACAAACACTCGGGCATAAACGCCTACCTTCCGCCAGTTTGGTACCCATCAACAACCCCACCGTGCTATTAACCCCCGCTGGTATGCTCCCCTTCGTCCCCATCTTCATGGGCTTAGAACCCGCCCCCAATCCGCCTCGGGCTACCACCTCTCAAAAATGTGCACGGGTTAGCGGAAAAGCCAGCGATTTGGAAGCCGTCGGGCGAACCCCCCGCCACCACACCTTCTTTGAAATGCTTGGCAACTTTAGCTTTGGCGATTATTTCAAACACGAAATCATCCCTTGGGCATGGACGTTTATGACCGAAGTGTTAGGCATCGATGCCAACCGCCTATGGGTTTCCGTTTTTCGGGAAGACGACGAAGCTTACGCCATTTGGAGAGATGTTGTTGGCGTGCCAGAATCCCGCATTTTTCGGTGCGATGAAAAAGACAACTTCTGGGGGCCTCCTGGCCCGACTGGCCCTTGCGGGCCTTGCACGGAAATTTATTATGATTTAACCCAAAACCCAGCCCATGACTTGGATACCCGCCTCATTGAGTTGTGGAATTTGGTCTTTATGGAATTGTTTAAAGATGCAGAAGGGAATTACACCCCACTTGAAAAGAAAAACGTGGATACAGGTGCAGGCTTAGAGCGGCTAGCGATGGTTGTTCAAGGGGTTGAAAACACCTTTGAAACCGATTTGTTCCAAAACATCGTGAAAGCCGTTTCCGCTAAATGTGGCATCGCTTATCGCACCAGCGAACCCACCGATGTTGCCCTTAAAATTGTAGCCGACCACTTGCGGATGTTGGCGTTCGCCATTGCCGATGGGGTTGTGCCTTCCAACGAAGGGCGAGGGTATATTATCCGCATGATTTTACGGCGGGCTGTTCGGTATGGTAAGCAGTTTTTGGGGTTTGAATCGGCCTTTTTGTATGATTTATTAAGCGTGATTAAAACCGAATATGAAGCCGTTTATCCTGAAGTAGGGCAACGCTACGCTTACACTTATGATGTGCTTCTACGAGAAGAAACTCGATTTTTGGAAACGCTGGATAAAGGCTCTAAACAGCTGGATGAGATTTTGCACCAACTTAAAGAGGAAGGCAAAACCGAACTCGATGGCGCGGTGGCGTTTCGGTTGTATGATACCTACGGCTTCCCTGTGGAGCTTTCCAAAGATATTGCCCAAGAGCAAGGCTTCACGCTAGATGAAGTGGGTTTTGAAATCGCTATGCAAGCCCAAAAAACGTTAGCTAGGGCGGGTAAAAAAGATGTAGCCATTGTCAACGACCAAGTGTTTAGCGAAATTTTAGAGACCACGGGCAAAACGACGTTTGTTGGCTATGAAACGTTGGAATCCACTGCGACTGTACAGGCGTTAATTGTGGATGGCGAATCGGTTTCCAAGGTTTCAGGGGTGAATCAGCCGTTTTTGTTGGTGTTGAACCAAACGCCATTCTACGCCGAAAGTGGCGGTCAGCTGGGCGATTTAGGGCAACTTCATCAGGAAACTGGGCAGTTAGCCTTAACTGTTTTGGTTAAAGATACGCAAAAAATGGGCGATTTAATTATTCATCATTGCGTGTTGGATCAACAAGGCGAGGCGGGCTTGGGTTTAGCCGTGGGCGATACTGTAACCGCCTTGGTCGATGCTTCACATAGGCAGAATACTGCCATTCATCATTCAGCTACGCACTTGTTGCACGCTGCGTTGAAGCAGGTTTTGGGCGATGAAGCGGCTCAAGCAGGGTCTTCGGTTGGGGCGGAAGGGGCTCGGTTTGATTTTTCGTTTTCTCGGGGTGTAACCAAGGAAGAATTGCATCAAATTGAAGCGAAAGTGAACCAGTGGGTGTTAGCAGGCATTGCCCAACACACCCAAGAAATGCCCATTGATGAAGCTAAAAAAGCAGGTGCGGTCGCCATGTTCGGCGAAAAATACGGCGATGCCGTTCGCGTGGTGCAGTTTGGGCAGGCTTCAATGGAACTGTGCGGTGGTACGCATGTTCAGAATTTGGCTCAAATTGGGTTAGTGCGTATTGTGGGAGAACAAGCCGTAGCCGCTGGCGTTCGGCGGATTGAATTTGTGGCAGGTTGGCAGGCTTACAAGGGCTTTCGTCAAGCAGAAAACTTACTCAAACAAGTGATGGGGCAACTCAAAGTGCCTCAAGCGGAGTTGTTAGAACGGATTGAAAAATTGCAGGTGGATTTAAAGCAATCTGAAAAAGACTTGCAGCTGTTCAAGCAAAAAAGTGCGATTGCCGTTCAACTGCCTGTTTTGAAAGCGACGTTAGAAGCTCAATCAGGGCAATCTATTCCGTTAGTGAAATTATTTATTGCTGATACTGAAGCTGATACGCTTAAAACCTTGGGTGAAGTGTTTATCAACCAAGCGAACCAGCCGTTGGCGTTGATTTTAGGGTCTAACGTGGAAGGTAAGGCGGTTATTTTGGTTTGGGTGGATGAAACGTTGGTTAAACAAGGCGTTAAGGCGGGCGATATCGTTAAAACGCTTGCCGCTGCGTGTGAAGGCGGTGGGGGTGGTAAGCCCACGTTTGCCCAAGCAGGTGGTAAAGCAGGGCATCTATTGGCAGAGGCATTGGCTAGTTTTCAGTTAGCCTAACAGTTGGTAGCGTTTGGCTTGTGCGTAGGTGATGGTTTCTGGGGTTTGAGCCTTTTCTAAGGCTTCTAGCACCGTTTGGTTTCTCTGTTTTTCCTGCCACCAATGCAAAGCCAGTACGCCCGCTCCCGCTCCTAAAATCCCAACAACGGTAGGCACTAAAAAGGGTATCGCTTTATGTAAAAGCGTCTGTCCCCAATCCAAAACAAGCGGATGATTTTTTTCTTGCAACCCCCACCACCCGTCAGTTAAAAAACCCAACCGCTCAGGCAAGCCTATTTTAAAGGACGGCTTATTTTCTGCAAGGTTAGTCGTCAGCTGAAGAGTCTCATCTAACTTTTTTAAACTAGCAGGTAAGTTAGGCATATCGTTTAACAGGTTTTGTAATGCTGCTATCGTCTCAATTTTTTTAGCTTCACTGGTTGATGGCTTTATCAACGTAGAAGAGGATTCAGGAGGTAAAGAATAATCAATCCCCTCGGTTTCCGCTATGCGTAGGTAATGCGTGAGAGTAGGGTCTATACTATCTTTCCATGAAAGCGTCAGCACTTCGAGGTTCAGCAAATTAGATTCCACTTCAATACCCCGATATGTTCCTGCCGAAAGGCTTTCTACAGTGGTTTCTTCAGATTTTGGATCTAGTAGCTTTGCATGATGAGCCTCCCACTGCACACCGCATTCATCTTGCCATTGAGATACTAATCTTTGCCCTGAGAAGGTTTGTTTAACGCCGTTTTCTTTGGGTTTGCTAACAGGGTTTTTCTCATTTGGCTTAGCGGCTAAAGCCCATGGGTTGCAAGGGGCTAGTTGTTCTTCCCTTTGATAATAATGCTGGGTAGAACCTTCTGATGGGGGTACTTCCCACTGCTTCCAGTGTTTAGCACTACTGGTGGGGGCTTGTTTGTAAGCAGCGGAGGTGTAGTAAAATAGGGGTTTGGTAATGCCTAGTTCATCTTTCACATCTTTACGAATCAGTGTTTCTACAAAACTGTTGGGGGTATCGTTGTTTTCTGTAGCCCGTTTGTAGAACGAGAGTGTTGTGTTTTTAGCCAGCCCCCAACTTAGGCTAACCACGCCAGCGGCTAAACTGGCAATCGTCATTTCTCTTAAAGAAAGGGGTTGATTCCCCACGGTTTGCAATAAGGTTATTTGTTCTTCAAGCTGGGGATATTTGGCGTTGGGCACGTGTTTTTCTGCAGGGTGATGCAACCGCTTTTGAAACGCCATTTTTACAGTGGGTGCAAGCGGTTTTGGGTTTGTATAGCCTAAGGGTAAAGCCGTAGAAGGTGGTGGTGCTGTAACCATTATTGAGAAGAAAAGCCCATTTTTAAGGAAAGTGAACAAATAAGTAGAAAGAGAGAGGGAGAGAGTCATTAACTAGACACTAATCCAACGATACATAGTCTCTACTATATAAAGATACCGAAAAAAAATCTGTGAACCAAGTCTTTTCTTGCTAAGGCTAGTTATAGAAACTTTTTCAAAAAGGCTTCAACTACTTTTCAGGTTAAACTCAACTGCTTTTTAGTTATGGCAAATTAAGGGCTAAAAGAAACAGGAGACGCTATTTTATTCGATTGGCTAGCCACTTTTTCTTTGAGTTGTTTTAAATGTTCAACAATCGCAGCTAATTCATCGTTCGGTTTGGTTAACCGAATATAGGTTTGATACCCCGCAATGGCTTCAGGTAAGACCCCCAAGGCTTCCAATGTTTCAGCTTTATGCAGATGAACATCGCTAAGTAGGGGGTCTTTTTCTAACGCCCGATTATACCAAATTAACGCCTCTTTATAGCGGTTTTGCTTATGGCAAACAAACCCTTTGCTATCCATGGTGGCAGCTAATGCTTGGGGTTGCAGCTTCAGGGCTTGGTTAATAGCTTTTTCAGCCAACTCATAGCTTTTTGTGTGGGAAAGAGCGTAACCGTAGTTATTATAAGCATCTGCCACGTTAAAATTGAGTTCAATCGCTTTGAGTGAAGCATCTGCAGAAAGTTGATGTTGCCCTAAGCGGGCAGCATATACGCCTAAATCGTAAAAATACAGCCCTTGGGCAGGGGCTAATTCGGTGGCTTTTTGCAGGCTTTGGGTCGCCAGTTCTAGCTGATTCAATTTCTCAAATAATAGCCCTCGTTCATACCATAAGCTGGCATTATGAGGGAGTTGTTGCGTTAAATCGTTAATGGTTTTGATGGCAGGATAATAAAAACCCGTTTTTTCATATAGCCTAACCAGTTCTTGCTTCCAAGCAATGATAGTAGGGCAAAGCGTTGTTGCGGCTTCTAGTTCTGAAATAGCCCCCCCTGCATCGCCGCTGTTAAGGGCATGTTGGGCTAATTGCCAGTGAATACTACCTAACTGTTGTTGGCTTCTGAAGGGAATGGCTACAGGGAAACTGCTAGCCTGTGCAATAGGCAATACCCCACTGGCGATAAACACTAGCATGCCAAGTACCAACAGCGTTAGCTTTTGAAAAGAAGGTCGACGCATTGAGAAAGGGTTCCTTAACTAACCATCTGTCTAATATAAAAAAACAACTACTACCTCCATTGTACGCTTGGTAACAAGAATTAACAAGAAATAAATCATAAAATTTATAAAAAAAGAGTGGATTTTACGAAACAAGTGTGTTAGCATCTTTTTTGTAGTGTTTTTTGGCTAATTAACCATATTTACTAGCATAAAGTTATTCGCTTTTATGTTTTATTCATATACGGTTAGTATAGTAGTTTTAGGTTTTTTGCTTATTCTACTGGTGCTAAAGTTACTTAGTTTGATAGTGTGTTATTGGTGTAGATAGTTCTTTCTCGTTTTTTTTCTCTTTCCGTTTAAAGCTTTCAATAAGGATTGTTTGATGACAATACATTATTGTACTTAATCGGTTTTAGTCGTTACCCTTTAATCTATGATAGATAGACTTCAATCGCTTCAATGAATGTTTCTCGGTTTTCACTCTCTTCTCCACTTGCATACACCGTGCCGTTAGCTTCTGTTGCTATGGCTAAACATCGGCTTGGCAAGCTGGTGGATAATAATGATGATAATGCCATTAAAGCAGAAGACCTGGCCCCCATAAAAGAAGAGATGGTAGCAGATACCAGTGGTGTTAGCCTACCGACAGAGAAGCAAACACCCCCATGGGAAAATACGCTTTCAGAGATTATTCCTGAACAAAGCGAAAAAGTAGCTCCGCCAGTAACCGATGTGGTTTCAATTAGTACCCAAAGCCAATCTGCCTCTGTTAAGCCGAAGGTGGCTACTGCCCAACA
>JAPLIO010000014.1 GCA_026389055.1 Candidatus Melainabacteria bacterium
ACTATTTGTGCAGGCTAGTTTGGCTTTTTCAATGACCAATTCAAAATTTCGCCATTGTGTGTATTCCAATAACGTCTGAAGGTCTCGGGCATACCAAAATTCAAGGCTACCTTCGGTATGAACGGTATCTTCAAAACTTTTATGCAGGCGGGTGATTTCTTGTTTCTCCATTAACGTGTTACTCCAATTTCCAGTTAATCGTAAAAAGATCGGTTACAGTATGTTGCATTGCCAACTGGCTTTCAATCAAGTCTAAAATTTTCATCCGCTCGGCTTGAATGCGTTCTTGCTCTTGAAAGTATTCTGCCTTCTTCTTGGTGGCTTCACCTTTCAGGTGGCTTGCCTTACGCTTGAGTGTCAGTTTTTCTTGCAGCAATAGGTTAGGGCTTCGGGATTGTTTATCAAACTCGTTGGCTTGTTTTCTCAACTCTTTAATTTCAGCATTAAAGGCAATTTCGCTTTCATCTGCCCACCTATCCAGTTTATCGCTTTCTTCGTTCAAGTAGGTCAAGTTTTGATCTTGGGCATGTTCTAACAACTGGTTCACCTGCTTTTGTTGTTGAGCAGAAAGCAACGCCATATCATACGCTTTTTGAGGGTTCCCCATGAGTTTAGCAGGAATCATCATCAGTCGTTTTATGCACTCAGGGTCAAACGGTTGCCCGTCATTCGTCATACCCGCAAGTAGTAAATGCTCTGTTATTTCAACGGCGTTTTGAAGGGTCATTTTTTGAACTTGGATAATACCCGATTTACCCCGATAAGGTAACAGGTTGCTCAATTGCCCATCGCCTTCATAAGCCTCATAGTCAAAACGTAGGGTAGCAGGTGGCAAGTGGCGTTGCTTTGCCCGTTGAATCAGTTGATCCGCAAGCTCATCTTCTTTGCCTAAGCGATAGAACTCCCAGCCTTTTTCGTCTGCTTCTGGCCATTCAATGCTGTACGTTTTGCCTTGATATTCAAACCGCTTATCGCTCAACCGCTTGGCTTCAGGTAATTCAGCCCATGTGAACGTCATCAATTGGCGTTCAAACTGGTTTAGTTTCTCATTGATTGTGTCTTTACGGCCTTTCAACTTTTGAACGACTGATTCATCCACATTCTCAAGCAGGGCTTGCCGAGCGGTCGCTTCCGTTGCCGTAATGCTTTCGTTGAGTTCTTCTTGTAATTTGTTGAATTCCTCATCAAACTCTTGGGGGTTTCTACATTTTTGATAAATGGCGTTGATTTTTTGTTCAATATCCACACCAGATTCAATAGCCCCCAAGACTTCGTCCGAAGAACCAAAGACACCCTCAAACAGTTTGAATTTTTGATTTAACAGTTCAAACACACGCTGATCGGCACGATTACCCCTGTTGATAAAATTGAGGACGGCTACGTCAATTTGTTGTCCATATCGGTGGCAACGCCCGATACGTTGTTCAACCCGCTGAGGATTCCAAGGCAGATCATAGTTGACAACGAGAGAACAAAATTGAAGGTTAATCCCTTCTGCACCACTTTCTGTAGAGATCAGAATAGTCGCTTTGTCACGAAAAGCCTCAACAATCGCCGCTTTCATATCTGCGGTTTTGGAACCTGAGATTCTATTGGTGCCTTTATGTTGCTGCACCCATTCTTTATAAATACGCTGGCTGTCTGGATCTGTATTAGAGCCATTGAGCAAAACAAGCTGCCCTTCATAGCCATTGGCATTCAGGAGGTCTTTCAAAAAAGATTGCGTGCGAACAGATTCAGTAAAAATAACAGCTTTCCGCTGCCCTTGCTTCTCAACCACCCTTTTAAGAGCGGTATCCAAGCCTCTGATAAGGGCTTTGCCTTTTTCGTTTTCTTTGATGCCTTGGGCAATTTGACGCATTGCTTTTAGCAGTTCAATTTCAGCTTTGAGCGTTGTCTTTTGTATTTCGTCGGTATCTTCACCTAATTCGTCAATTTCAAGCTCTTCAGCTGTTGCATCAATCGGATCAAAATCGTTCAATGTAGACGTGTCGATACCAAGGTCGTCTTCAAGGCGATCAATCATTCGTTTAAGCGTGTCAGCAATCGCAAATGATGATGATGCCAAAATTTTACGAATAACCAGAGTGATCAAGTGTCTGCCGTTTTTACCGACGGCCAACGTCCCTTCATTTTGTAAATACGCTGAAACTTGCTCATAAAGGGCTTGTTCTTCAGGGGAAGGGGTAAAATCTTCAGTAATACAGTAACGTTCTCTAAACGGAATTAAGCCCGCTTCAAAAACTTGTCGTCTCAATGTCCTATGGCAGATCGGCTTTAACCGAGTTCTTAAATCATCCACTTGAGGATTAGTAACCTTCGTATTGGCGTATTGTAGCTTAAAAGCGGCTTCCCCACCAAAAAAATGTTCATCCACCACTGAAACCAGTCCATACAGCTCCATCAGGGAGTTCTGTAGAGGGGTTGCTGTTAAAAGAATCTTGGGCTTATCTAGTACCGCATCTCTTAATTTTTTTGCAGTAACTGAGCCATCTTTTTTATAAACATTTCGGAGCTTGTGTGCTTCATCAAATACTACACAGTGCCAGCCAACAGCCTTAATCTCTGCGGCTTTTCTAAACGCAAATGGATAGGAGCAAATAACAATGTGATCTTTATTCTCGAAAGGGTTTGAATGTCCGTTTTTCTTGATCAAATCAAACGACTTCTTCTCAAGAATAAGTGAAGGTAAAGAAAACTTATCGCTCAGTTCTTGCGACCACTGTTTGCGAAGAGAAGCAGGAACAATTAACAAAAGCCTACGCTTACCTTCTGCCCATCGTTGTGCTAAAACCAAACTAGCCTCAATCGTTTTACCAAGACCCACTTCATCAGCAAGTATGACCCCTTTAGATAAAGGGGAGCGTAAGGCAAACAAAGCAGCGTCCACTTGGTGTGGGTTCATATCAACACGAGAGCCCTTTAATGAACGAGAGATAGTATCCTCTGCTTGTCCTTTCAGTGTAATGAGATTGGCAAGATATTGGGATTGATAAACAGTATAAGAAATATTGTCGTAATAGCTTGGAGAAGGCTCATGCAGTGACATTTAACGCTCCATTCATACCTCGATACCCCTCAAAGCATATAAAACCAGAAGTATAGACACTCTGGGATTTATCATTTTTAAAACAACGTTTATTACTGAAATAGATCAACCCGAGACTCCTTTGGATTTGGGAAACTGCAGCTAATTTATAAGTCATTTTCATCATTCCATAACTGGCGAATTTAAATTATGACTATATTATTGCTACGACCATCCTATTAAATTCCAGTATTAGTGTTAAGGGCTTTTACGGATGCTGACTCTATTTTACATCAATTATTAAGATAAGAAAGAAGACAGTTCAAAGGTTTTCAAAATTCACCTGTTGAACGTTAAAGAAACATCTCCTTTACAGATTAATAAGGGGTTGCAATAATAAAATAAGCAAATGAGAACCGTGTCTTCCCCCCCAGCCGTTCAGGAGAGAATTGAATGAGTCTTGGTGTAGTTTCACCTGAAATTGAATCCCCTGTAAAATCAGAAATGATGAGAGCTTTTGAGGATTGGGTGAATGAGTCTCTTAGTAAAATCAAGCTAATTGACTTTATTAACGCCATACAAGCGTTAAAAACAAACGCAGATATTTCAGCAAATATCCTCGCTGAATTGTCTCGTAAAAATATCAACAGCTCGGCATTGTTGGATATTAGCTTACCTGAAGTGCAAGAGCTTTACGTTCTGTGTATCCAACAAAACCTACCCTTTGGCGAATTGATCGAAGATAGCCTAAAACTCTTTGAAAAGATTGACTTTGAATCGTCAAAAACGTATCTTGAGTTATTGAATAAACGACAAGACCGAACGCTTTACGATCTCAAAGAGGCCCACCTTCCAGCAGACTTGCTTGAGAAAATAAAGACCTCGGATATCTATACACAGGAGCTGTTTCAAGCAGCCGTTCAGA
>JAPLIO010000205.1 GCA_026389055.1 Candidatus Melainabacteria bacterium
CCGCTTTGAATGCAGGGTATACCGCCGTTTTTCATGCACTAATGTTTGAATCTAACGTCTCATCCAAAATTCTAGCGGATGGGTCAGAGCTATATCAAACGTATCAGTTAATGGGGATGCCTTTATGAACCCTGTTTCTAATATTGCTCAATTATTGATTGATAACGCCAACCGCTTTGGTGAAAAACCCGCCATTATCCATAAAAATCAGTCTATTTCCTACCAAGCCTTAGCGGAAGATGTGCAGGCGATGGTGGGGTATTTCGCTGAACAAGGCTTGAAAGCGGGCGATAAATTTTTGATATTCGTGCCTATGTCGATTGATTTATACAAGGTGCTACTAGCGGTTTTCCACTTGGGGGGTACGGCGGTTTTTTTAGATGCGTGGTCGACCCAAAACCGTTTAGAAAAAGCTTTAAGCATTGTGCCATGCCAAGCCTTTATTGGCATTCCCAAGGCTCATTTATTGCGGGTTACTTCTCGGGCGATTCGTCAACTTCCTCGGCATTTTATGATGGGGTTTTTAGCTTTTAAACCTAAAAAATCGATTTTTATACCGCCACATCACCCTGAACCAGACGCTGCTGCACTAATTACCTTCACTACAGGCAGTACAGGGTTGCCCAAAGCCGCCAAGCGGACACATCAATTTTTGTTAGAACAACACGCTATTTTAACTCATCACCTCAAACCCGTCGTGGCGGATGTTGACTTATCGACCCTACCCATTTTCGTGTTGCATAATTTAGCTGTGGGTATGACGAGTGTGATTCCAAATTTTGACCCTCGGCACCCTGAAGCCATTAACCTTCAAACCATGCTGGCAGAATTGAACAAGCACCGTATTACCAGTACGGTGGGGTCGCCTGTTTTTTATGAAAAATTGGCGAATTATTGTTTGGCTCATGCCGTTAAACCGCAAACGCTGGAGCGGATTTTCTTGGGTGGGGCACCCGTCTTTCCTCGGTTGGCGAAGCAGTTGGTGCAAGCCTTCCCTGAAACGGCGGTTGAAATTGTTTATGGTTCAACCGAAGCCGAACCCATTAGCAGTATTTTGGCGGAGGCCTTATTAAAATCAGAAACCAGCAATGGGCTGTTGGTCGGTAAGCCTTCTGAAGCGATTGCGTTACGCATTGTTCAGCCCACCGAAGGGGCGATTTCTGCTTGTAGTAGTGCCGAAGCGTTTGAACAGCTTTGTTTGCCAGCGGGTAGTGTGGGTGAAATTTGTGTTTCTGGCAAGCACGTTTTAACCCATTATTTCAATAGCGAAGCAGCCCAAAAGCTTAATAAAATAGACGTTACTGGCACTATTTGGCATAGAACAGGCGATGCGGGGTATTTAGATGCCCAAGGGCAACTGTTTTTAATGGGCAGGCTGAAACAAAAATTGGTTGTTGCTGGGGTGGATTATTACCTGTTCCCCATTGAAAATAGCTTGTTGGAACTGCCTGCTATAGAGCTAGGCACGTTGCTTCAAGTAGATGAAACGGTGGTTCTCGTCGTTGAATTGAAAAAAGGGATGAGCCTAAATCAAGCAACATTAAAGCAAGCCATCGATGAGCAACTCAAACTACCCCAGTACGAGTTAAAAATAATACCCAAAATCCCGAGAGACCCACGACATCATTCAAAAATTGATTATGATAAACTGAAAAGCCTAATCAATCTTTGATAAGTCTACCAATTTAACGGCAGGGTGCTTAATGACGGTTTGCAGTTTGGCAAACGTACTAGGGAATGTTAAATTTACGCCAAATTGGTTCACGCCACCAACTGAATTTTCTGTTAGCAAGGTGGCTATTTCGGTAGCACCCGCCTCAGAAGTGGCTTCTAAGGTAATGCCTACCCGCTTAAATTGAATCGCCTCTAAATCATCGCGATAGCCCATAAACACGCCCCACGCCTTATGCGTGAATCTGGCAGTGGATTGGCTCAAGGCATCGACTGAAAAGGGGGGTTCTGGTTTGGCTACAGCAACAGGGGGTGTTGCAGTGGTTTCAGATGCAGGGGTGGTGGTGGTTTCAGCGTTCATCATCATGGCTGGTAATCGCCTTTCTTGTAAAAAACAGGGCTTAAAAACAGATAAAGTGGGAATTTATTTTATTATACATCAATCAAACGCAACAGACCCCTTCCTATGCTAAACTAGTAGAATATTGACTCTCTCTTCACCCACTTCAGAAATGACCTACCTCTTCATGCTAGCTAAAGCCAAAACCCAATATCGGTGTACCAAGTGCGATTATATCTCTTCCGCCCATCTCGGGAAATGCCCCGAATGCGGTAGTTGGGGCACGCTCAAAGAAGAATCTAACGGCGGTAGTGCCAGCCAAAGCGGCCAAAAATCGACCAACAAACAAGCCCATTATGATAACATCCTGATGAGTGCCGCTGCCGTTTCAACCCCCATGACACCCGCCATTTTCAACGGAGAATTCACTGCCGAAGAACTCGCCGAAGGCGGCGGCTACGATGCGTTAGCCATGCTCAACATTGAAGGCTTGCAAGTGGGTGGGTCTGTAGGCGTAACGCTTAATGAAATTGACTTGGAGCAAACCGTCCGCTTTTCCAGCGGGCTGACTGAACTTGACCGTGTGCTCGGTGGAGGCTTTTTAGCTGGAGCATACTGTCTTGTGGGCGGAGATCCGGGTATTGGAAAATCCACCCTCATGTTGCAATCGGCTCAATTTGTAGCCAGTCAATTAGGCAAGCGGGTGTTGTACATTAGTGGAGAAGAAAGCTTGAGCCAAATTCGCCATAGGGCGGAACGCTTGGCTTGTTTTGATGCCACTGAAACCGAAACGCAACCACTCAAAATTTTAGCTGAAACCAAACTACCGCAAGTCATTCAAGCGATTGTTAGCTATCGCCCTGATTTTATTGTGGTGGATAGTGTGCAGGCGTTGTACGACCCTGCACAAAACGGCCCACCAGGTTCTACAGGGCAAGTGAAATTGTGTGCCAATGCCTTTATGCAGGTGGCGAAAACCCTCAACATCACGACGATTTTAATCGGGCACGTTACGAAAGATGGCAATTTGGGTGGCCCGAAAATGCTGGAACACTTGGTGGATACCGTCCTTTATTTTGAGGGCGAAAAATATCAAGATTTACGCCTCCTTCGCTCCCACAAAAACCGATTTGGTAGCACGCAGGAACTGGGCGTGTTTGAAATGGCGGAACAAGGGCTGAAAGATGTGGCGAATCCTAGCCAATTGTTTTTGGGCGTGTTGGGGTCTCAACAACCGATACCGGGGTGCGTTACGGTATGCACGTTGGAAGGATCTCGCCCGTTGTTGGTGGAATTGCAGGCGTTGGCGGGGCAATCAACCTATGCTAGCCCTCGGCGGGTGGTGAATGGGGTTGAGACGAACCGATTGCATCAAATTGTGGCGGTGTTGGAACGCCGTGTGGGCTTGAGTTTTGCCAATTTAGATTTATACATTAACGTGGTAGGCGGGTTGAAAATTGAAGAACCCGCGGCGGATTTAGGCATTGCCTTGGCGTTGGTTACCAGTTTGCGGAATTTGAGTTTGAAGCCTAAAACCGTGGTGATGGGGGAAATTGGGTTGACGGGGGAAATTCGCCCTGTGCGGCGGTGGCGAGAGCGGGTGATGGAATGTGCGAAGATTGGCTTTCGGCGGATTGTGTTGCCTAGCCCTGCTATTCGGCACAATGAGGGTGAAGAAAAAACGACGGATGCGGATGTGAAAGACTTGTTGCCTGACTTGCCTGAAGGCGTGGAAGTTTTCTTCATTCAACACGTGCGTGATGCCATCGTCCATGCGTTAGAACCTTCGGATTAAATTAACCGTGGTTATAAACTGAAAAATCAAAATCTACCCAAAAAACATAGAACAAAGCAGGTTCTACACTGGATTTTTTCCCAATTAACCGAGCCTTTTGCTTGCAGATACGAAATACATCCACTTTAGAAACATCTTCAGGATACCCTTGAGGTAGGGGCTTGGAAAACCGACTTTTTTGGAAGGGTATTTGCTCATAACCCAAAGGCGTTTCTTTGGGTTGATTGAGAACTTCAACCCATTGTTTTTTAGATAAGCTGGATAAATCTTGAAGTAACGCTTCTAAATGATTGGCTTTAACCGCTTTTAACCCAACGTTGCTAGAACAAAATTCAAAAGAAAACGTAATACTTGATTTTACGCTGGGTAATGAAGATTTACCCTCTAATTTTTGTGTTTTAGTGTGGGTGTTTAGTTTTCTTTGTTTAGGGTTCATCGTCAATACGTTTGAAGTAGGTTAATAAAGCATCAGTTGTTATTTCACCGCTAGGATAGGCATTTTTCCAAGGGTCTTCTTCATGCGTCATTTCCCTTAATCCCCAACCGTTATAAATGCCGTAAGTATCGTAAACTTGGGCTAGTAGGTTTTTTACTTCTTCATCCAACACTACAGGAAAAGCACCGACTGCTTCATCAAACCGTTCTAGGGTAATGATGGTACTACGAAATTTTTTTAGTTCGTGGTAGGCATCTGTAACCACAGGTCCATGTTCCCAAGCGAAAAGAGGATTGGAGAATAGTGGTTTTCCTAGCTTAACTAACGCCCAGCCTTGAGCGTAATAAAGCAGTTTTTGCAGTTTAAGGTGGGTTAGATCGCTAGATTCAAATTCATCATCAACAGTAGAGTCTGAAAGTTCAACAAAAAACCGAGCGATGGGATGGTAAGTAGACATGATAATAAGCTCCTATTATTCATTATGACAAAAAAATAGTCTTTACGCTAGTCATGGTATTCGTTGAATCATCTAAACGTAGAGTGCTTGAATAGAGGTGCGAAGTAGATATATTCGCTAAGTGCTTGATTCAACAGCTATTTTATGATATATATTTTATACTTTAATCAACTGGAGAAACTAAAATGATCACAAAATTTTTAATGCTAATGTTTTTAATGATTAAAATCTTTCGATGAAACAGGTCTCAAGTTTTGGATGATAAGCTTTTCAGCAAAACCATTTATTTATGGTGATTATAAGGCACAAATAATTGAAACTTTGTATAGAGCTAATTGCAACACTGGAGAGTACAGTATGTTATCAGAGCTTTATTATAGTCCTAAAGGTGGGTTGATTGAGGAAATTGAATACGAGCAAGATGGTTTTAGTATGCCTCCCCCGAGAAGTCCTTTAGAGATGGCTTATACCAAAGCTTGTAACTCGTGGGAAGAATCAAAAAAACTAAAACAATTAAAAGAACAAGAACAAGAAGAAAAGCTAAAAGAACAAGAAAAGCAAGCAATACTAAAAGAACAAGAAAAAATAAATCCTCCCAAAACAAAAGGTCAGAAGCTTCTAGGCGGTGCTTCAACCATTCTAGGTGGTGCTGCTTTATACATGTTAAATGGTAGATATTTCCCTTAACTTTTAGTTATTTCGCTAACAACATGATGGCTTCGGATTGCTTGGGCTTACCGATTGATTTTACAGGCTTGAGTTGAGACCCCACGAAAAGCACCATTAACCCCAAAATAGCCAAAGCCGTAGAAACCTTCCCCACCACAATCCACCCCGAAGGCGGTTTCGGCTTCTGCTTCTTTTCCTGCACGGTCTGAAACACGTTGTCTACCTTGGTATACCCTTTTTTTAAATATCGGGGGTACTGGCTCATAGTCTACTTCCAATCCTAGGTTAAACGTCAAATAATCCCCAATTTAACGCATTTTTGGCAGGTTATGTTGCCCATTGGTGCATCTTTCCTCTAAACACTCTGTTTATGATAGTAAAAACGAAAAATTTAAGATTATTGGGTCTAAAAGCAACTGAAACTTTAAATTATTGTCATTTAGTTGACAAGTGAAATTCAACGATGATATCACTGAGTCGTTACTCGGTTGGGGTTTCAATAAAGCAACCTAAATGGTGTTATTTTAGACGCTTTCTTTAATGAGGAGATGATGTTATGTTGTGGACTATTTTTACCATTTTATTGGTGCTTTGGTTGTTAGGTGTTGTTACTGGCTATACCATTAATGGGTTTATTCATCTTTTGTTGGTGATTGCTGTTGTGGTTGTTTTAATCAGAGTCATTCAAGGCAGAAAGCCCTTATAACAAGCCGAACCCACTGCCCACTGCTTAGACCCGTTCTAAAAGCCTAAAGCTTTTAGAACTTTTTTGGGGTTTTGCCGACGTTGACAAAAACCGATAGGGGGTTCACCAGATTACGCAAGTCCGTAAAGTGGATATTTGACGCACTTTTGGGGCATTTTAAACCATATGCTTGATGAATTCAAACGGCGTTTCACCAAACAGGGATAGGGTATTTTCAGGGGTAGGCATCGAGGGGTTGTCCTTAACGTTTAGCGGTTAATCTGTTAATTTCATTATTCCACAATCCTGCACAAGTAGAATCAAAAAAATAAATTTTTTGTATTTCGGGAAAATGATCTTTCAACTTCTTATAAATTTTATCTGCTTCACCGTCTTTGGTATCCTCAGATTTACCTTGAGCATAGATAGAAACACCTACTGTTTCGAGATCTTTATTTTTTCGGATTTGTTCAAAGATATGATCGTCTTGCTTTGCCATACTCCAACCATAAATCAACAGGGACTTATCATGTTTTGGTGGTTTAGTTAGATTTGGTAAAATATCATAATAAACAGCAGAAAGGTAATTGCTACGTTTAATAGCAGCTTTTTTCTTTTTACTATCACCGTCACTAACAAAAAGCGGTCTAGTACCGTTTTCCCAATAATCTAAAATATGTTCTAATAAATCCATTGTCGAATTAGATTTTAACTTAATTTTAGATTCCCCATGGTTACCAGTACTTAAAAATAATGAACCATGAGGGTAAACAGCTAAGCACGATGACTTCTCTCCGTTATAGGGCTCATATAAACGAAGTAAATCGTCATGGATAGAATTGGCTTTACAGCCATCTTTAAAAAGTGGGTTATTATGGTTTTTATTATTCTCCTTCATAATTATCCAGTAAAGTACTAAGTCATAATTAAGCGATACAATATTTTGAAATCTTCTAAGAAATAAACCTATGGTTTCAAAATGAGGTAACGCCTCTTGATATGTAACATGAATATCTCTAACAATTTTTATTAGTGCAGTTCTAACATTATTGTAAGCTTTATCAAGTCTTTCGCAATCATTGTTAAAATCTAAAGCCTTGTTAACAATTCTGGCATCATTAAGATATTTTAAAATTAATTCAAAATCCTTGGTATCAAACTCTGAAAACAGTTTTTGTACATCTTCTAAAATATGTTCATTTTCAATAGCCTGCTCAAATAAATTGGCATAAGTAAAATTTGGTGAAATTGCTTGACTAGAACCATTACCAAGAATTAAAGACCCTCTGAATAAATGTTCTTTTTCTATAAACTTAGCCCATTCCCATTGATAACCCTGTTGACCTTTTGCCATAAATAATTGGATACCTCTAATAATGTATAATTAGGAAATTAAGGTAAAACTGATACCTTATGAATAGCCATTTTACAAAACCTAAAACAAAAAGCAATGTTTGTTTATTTTTTGTTACAATTGTACATAAATCAGCGATTAAACCGATCTAGCAAAGCCGACTCGTTTTTGCTACCATAGAACCATCGCTAAACCCACGCACCACTGGACATACCCCACCCATGAGTCTTCCCACCCCATCAGCCACACCCCCCACAGCAACCGACCCTTCGCTCCAACGCTACCAAACGCTCTCCTCCACCCAAGCATTCGCCCAACACGGCACGCAAACCCACCGCTTCACCCCCATGATGCAACAATTCCTAGAAGCCAAACAAGCCTACCCCGATACCCTCCTCTTCTACCGCATGGGAGATTTCTACGAAACCTTCCTAGAAGACGCACTCATCGCCGCCAAAGCCCTAGAAATAACCCTCACAGGCAGAGACGCTGGCATCCTCGGCAAAATCCCCATGGCAGGCGTCCCCGTCCGCTCCGTCGACCACTACCTCACCCGCCTCCTCGCCCAACACCACAAAATCGCCATTTGCGAACAACTCGAAGACCCCGCCCAAGCCAAAGGCTTAGTCAAACGAGCCGTCGTTCGGGTACTCACCGCAGGCACGGTGGTCGATGCCCAACACCTCCAACCAGACCAAGCCAACTATCTGGCTAGCATCACGCAACCCACGCAAGCAGGGCTTTTCGGGCTGGCTTATTGTGATTTAGCCACAGGGGCGTTCCAAACCACCACCCTCGGGCTAACCGATTTAACCGCCGAACTCGCCCGCCTTTCCCCTTCGGAAGTGCTAGTCGTCGGGCAAAAAATAGCTTCGCCGATTGCTGGGTTGCCCGCCAAATTTACCCCCAATTTACCGACGGATTTAACCGCCACCCCCTTCAACTGGACACCGCTACCCAAAGAGGCGTTTAACACCGCCGTAACCGACCCTCTCCTAAAGCAACTGCTCAACGTCAAAAGCCTAGAAGGCTACGGCTTGGGTGAAGAACCGCTCTGCCACAGTGCGTGCGGAGCAATCGCCCACTATTTGCGGTACAGCTTTTTAGACCAAATTCCGCAGTTGGACGGCATCAAATTGGTGCGAATGACCCACACCGTCGCCATGACGGCTTCCGCCCGAAAAAACCTAGAACTACTGGAACCCGCCAAAACAGGCGATAAACAAGGCTGCCTGCTAGGCATCCTCAATCACACCGTAACGCCCATGGGAAGCCGATTGTTACGAGATTGGGTCGGGCTACCGCTTCGACATTTACCCGAAATTGAAAGCCGATTGGAAACCGTCGAAACGCTAGTCAATCGCCCCGATGTTCGCACGGATATTCGCCACGCCCTAGCTAGCGTCTACGATGTGGAGCGATTGGTAACCAAATTGGCGAATTTAACCGCCACCCCTCGAGATTTTTCCGCCTTACGGCAATCTTTGGAGCAACTGCCCGCTCTTAGCCATGCCGTCCAATCATGCGATGCGTTTTATTTGTTGCGGTTACAGGGGTTTCCGCCTGAAGTGGGGCAAGTGGTGCAACTTTTGGGGCAAGCGATTCTACCTGAACCTGCGATTGGCTTGAAAGAAGGGGGTATTTTTAATTCGGGCTATGATGCCGAACTCGACCGATTGCGAGCGTTTCAAACCAATCAAGCCGATTGGCTTTCCGCTTATGAACAACAAGAACGCGATGCCACAGGGCTGAAAAATCTGAAAGTCAATTATAATGGGGCGTTTGGCTTTTTTATTGAATTGCCCAAGGTGCAAGCCCTGCAAGCCCCTGCCCGCTATACCCGAAAGCAAACGCTCACCAATGCCGAACGCTTTACCACGCCTGAATTGAAGGCATACGAAACCGAAACCCTGCAAGCGGAAGGCAAGCGGTTTGAACTGGAATACACCCTATTTGTGGCGTTACGACAAACCCTGTTGCCTTTTGTGCTAACGCTCAAGGAAATGGCTCATAGGCTAGCGTGTGTGGATGTGTTGCAAAGCTTGGCAACGGTGGCGAACATGCAAGGGTATGTTCGCCCCAAATTCACCAATGACGGCACGATTCGCCTCACCAATGCCCGCCATCCTGTCGTGGAAAAACGCTTGCCCAGCGGTCGGTTTGTCGCCAATAGCACCTATCTGCAAACAGGGATGACTCCCTCTGCCGTGATGCCCGAGGTTGCGGAAAGAGGTTTAGTGGGATGGGATAATGAGGCACGAGGAACGGAATTAGGGCGTTTACACCTAGTAAATAACCGACATGAGTACCACAGTAACGAAATTAGCACGCCCAATAGACCTCTTTCCGTAATCTCGCCTCAAGTGCAGATTGTAACGGGCCCCAATATGGCTGGTAAATCTACTTATATGCGACAGGTGGCTCTTGTGGTGTTGATGGCTCAAATGGGCAGTTTTGTGCCTGCGGATGAAGCCGTTATTTCGCCGATTGATGCCCTTTACACCCGAATTGGTGCGACAGATGACTTGGCTTCGGGGCAATCGACTTTCATGGTGGAGATGGTCGAGGTGGCTCATATTTTGAACACGGCTACGGCGAATTCGCTTGTGTTGTTGGATGAAGTCGGTCGGGGGACTTCTACTTATGATGGCGTGGCGATTGCGTGGAGCGTGTTGGAATACTTGGTGCAGGCGGTGGGGTGTAAAACCGTTTTTGCCACGCATTACCATGAATTGACGGTACTCGAAGGGGTTTATCCGCAGGCGGTGCAGAATGTTCGGGTGGTGGTGAGCGAAACGCAGGTGGGGGGTGTGGCGTTTTTGCATCGGGTTGAGGCGGGTGCTGCTCAGAAGAGTTATGGGGTTCAGGTGGCGAAGATGGCGGGCTTACCAGCGGTGGTTTGCCAGCAGGCGGAACAGCAGTTGAATGAGATGAACAAGGTAGCGAACCAACAGCTTCGCACTCGGGGTGTTTCGTTGGTGGGTGGGCGTGGTGCGGATGTCGGTCATCAGCTCCAATTGTTCGGGGATGAGGGTTGAACTTTTCAATTTAATCGTTATACTAATAGTAGTAAATGTTCTCTAAAATAAAGGTTTTTTGTTATGTGGCTGATTGATTATGCTGAAGATTTTTCTACGCTGAAACAAGCTCAAATCTACGCATTGGTTAAGAAAAATATCTTGAAACCCGAAAAAAAATCGGGCGTGTATTATTTTTCTTATACGGATATTTATGTGTTGCGTATTTTTAAAATCTTGAAACGCGAAGGTTTAAGCCACCTTAATATTGAAAACGCCTATGGCTATTTGGCTAATTTGAAAGAAGATGAACCGCTAAGCTCCTATATTTTATTTCACGATGGTAACAGTGTTTACACCATTGAAACGCTACATACTTACCTAATTAACGCTTCTAAAGGCGGACAGTTAACTTTACCTGAATTGATTAAGGTACAAGCCATTGGGTCTGAATTAGATGCCATACGCCAACGCATGAACCAAGAGAAAAAAGACCTACTACACCTAGCTTCTAAGTCCAACAGCCATAGTATTGAACTTCAAAATATGGACGCATGGCTGGCTTCGTAAATGTACACCATTTTGCTAGATGACACAAATAATAGCCTGAAAAAAGAACTACAAACCATTAAAAAGGCGGGGTTGTTGCCCAATTTCAAGAAAGTAGTTGAAACGAAAATCGCTAGCCGACCGCTTTCGGGCAAGCCCCTGACTGGGCAGCTAGTTGGGTTGTATCGGTATAAATTGCTGGGCGATTGGCGGATTATTTATAGCGTTTTTACCGTAGAAAAGCAGGTGTTGATTTTAGCCGTTCGCCCGAGGGGGAATGCGTATGATAATCAATCTCATCTAGCCAAACGAGCCGAACAATTCAATAACGAGGGCTAACCCTAAAACCCTAGCCTATTACAACTGATGTTTTTATGCTAAAATAGGGGATAATTTAATAATGTAGGGTAAC
>JAPLIO010000102.1 GCA_026389055.1 Candidatus Melainabacteria bacterium
ATTCTCAAAAGGTTGAAAGAAGCTATAAATAAGCAAAGCACCTTAAAAGTATCGCCTTCTTTAAAGAATTATCTTGATAGAGTTTAGGCTAAAGATAGGAATCAATTACGTCAAGCCGTGCTGCAAAATCTAGAATGGAATAGTCTTCGGGTGTGGTCAGCTGATTGACGGTTTGAAACGGATAGAGAAGGGCTAAACTGGGACTTCACATGAGAGTAGATAGACTTGCTCAGGAACATTTAAAGCGTGGTGACTAGCTACAGGTTTTGGGCATGGTGCATTTCATCCAAAACCAGCAAGCTTGTTAGATGGTAAGGTCAACATTGTTAATTGAATCCGCCTTGAGAGATTAAAACTACAAGATAATAGAATTCTTGCGATTTTCCGACGAAGGTATATTTTCAACCTAATGGTAATGCAATAACATTCTCTTCTAAAAAAAGAGTTGAGGCAGTTTTAAGAGCATTCTCGCTTAAATACTGAGTTGCCAGAACCGCAAGACGCTTTTTGGGAAGAGATAGTGCAACATAGAAAAGATTTCTTGCTCGATAGTAGCCATTTTGATACTTCGAAGGTACGTTTTCCGATGTTAAGTAGTCAAGGAAGCGTGGCCAATTGTAGTGGTTCCATCCACCACTGAGAATAACGAGGACGTTTTCGAATTCCGCACCTTTTACACTATGCTGTGTGGCAAATGGCGTAAAGCCATTGATAAACTTTGTAACGGCAATTAGCTCGCTATAGGGTACAGTTCGTAATTCTCGATGCCTCTTGATAATTTTGGATTCATCCTCAACTGGATCTGACTTAGGCTTGATAATCTCATTTTCTCGAATTGTAATTTTGTCACTAAGGCGGGGGCGACGTGTTACTTTTAAGTGATCGATTACTTCTCCTATTGTCCCCTCGTTACGTAGTTGTATAAGCCTATCCATGTTAGCACGCCACTGTTCTTTGTCGGAAGATTGTTGGATCGTTGGGATACCGCCCATAAGCCGAAACATTTCGCCAAAATTACCAATAGCATAAGCTTCGCAGATGGGCTCCACTGTATCGGCCAAAAAAGCTATTGTAGCGTCTTCTTTTTTCACAAATGATTCGTTACGGTCAAAAATTTGGGTCAGCGTAGGATATCCCTGATTTGCCGCAATGGCATTATGAGTCAGCATTAAAATCTTTGAGGTTACGGAATAAGGGTGTTGAGGGGGAGCCATGAGTGTTTTTTAATAAAATTCAACCAAAAATGCTCAAAAAACAGAACAATACCCCTTGTTTCCACTCTTTTCGGATCATAATTACCTAAAAACCATACAAGAATCCACTAAAACCTACCCCCTCCTCACCAAAAAACCATACCGACGACAATTATACCCAAATGCCAAGCCCAAAATCTCCGCAGAAACACGCACTAACCCACGACAAGCCACACGAACCTTCTTAAACACCGTCTTCCAACCCGCAAACACATGCTCCACTCTGGCCCTAATCTTAGAAACCAACCCATTAAACCGCTTCTGCGAATCCGTCAACTCAGGCGTTGGTTCATGCTGCTTACCCCGAACCCGACGCTTAATAATCCTCGGCTGTATCCCCAATGCCTTTAAATCCTTCTCCTTACCCACATACCCACTATCCGCACCAACAGTCTGCTCATCGCCCACCAGTACAGGGATTAAACTCTGACTGTCATGCACATTGGCACCAGTAACAACCACCTTGCGAATCAACTTGCTTTTAGCATCCACATTAACCGTAGCACTGTAACCAAAGCCTTTGTAACCATAAGTAGCATCGGGGTCTGATTGGTCTTCAGACTTTTTTCTCTGTTTGCTGTTGGCTTTAATAAAGGTGGCATCTACCAAGTTGCCTTCTTTAAGAATGAGGTTGTTCTCTTGGAAGAAGGTGTCTAAGGCTAAGAAAAGGGCTTCTTGGGCTGGGGTGTTTTGCAGTTCGTGTTGGAAGTTTTCGAGTGTCGTGGCTTCAGGGATGGGGGATTCTAAGGAGAAGCCGAGAAACTTTCGGAAGGAGAGTCTGTCGTGGCATTGAAATTCGGTTTGTTCATAGGAGAGATTGAACCATATTTTGAGGAGGTTCATTTTGAGCAGTAGTAGGCGTTTGTAGGGTGGTCTGCCGTTGGGTTTGTGGTGGATGTGTGTTTTGAGGATAGTTTCAAATAGTTGCCATGGTAGGGTTTGGTTCATTTCCTCTAGGAATTTGTGGGTGGGGGTGGCTTGTTGAATTTGGATGTCGGCAAAGGTAGTCATGGGGGTGGGGTATCCTATGAGAGGTGGAATAATGTCCCTTCTATTTTAACCCAAAATTACCTTGCCCTTTTTCCGTAACTTCATATGAACGAGGTTGGATTGCCAAGTTTGATGATGATTGCTTGCGAAAAAAATTTGACGAACTGGTTTTTAGGTAATGAGCGTGCAGTAGCTAGCTAGAGGATGCTCGATTCAAATATGCTTGGAGAAGCCCTTGCCCGTAATGCATACCAAAACGATACATTCTAATAAACGCTAAAATGCTGGCTAAAAAGCATAGCAATGTGGGAAACCATTGCAGAGGTTGTACAGTAAAGGTAATGCCTGCAAGAACGAGAAAGCTGGAGGCAAGCCCCCTTGTGAAACCATATGTTTGATTGTGTTGCTTAACCTTGTCAAAAGCAGCATTACCTTGGAGTCTAATATCTATTTCCCGAACAGTTTTCTTCCAATCGTTTTCGCTAACAAGATCAAAATCCAAAGAAAAATCTCGTTTAACAGCCTCAACCAATCGTTTACGTTGATCAGAAGAAAGGAGTGTTTGGTTAGGCTTTAAAATTTTATTTGTAGGCCAGCCACCAAATATTCTCCAAAAAACTTTTTCTAGTAAATTACCTAAGGCTTGTACGAGATGTCCTAATGCAAAAGAAAGAAAGATAATTAAGCCAAGTTCACCTAATCCAACTAATTCTGTTGGGAGGTGCTTTAGCGGAAGCAAAAAGATCACATATAAACCAGAAGCCAACACACTACCAGGAGCAATAATGGCAACAACCTCATACGAACTAAACTTATCATGCATTATAACAAAAATCCTTCATTATTGGAGGTTAACCTTAAACGCTTTTCTCAAACCATCAAGAGTCATGTTTTCGGCAATCTGGTCATGGGGTATCAACAGATAAACCCACGGCTTGCCGTTATACGTTTCTGCATGGTGGCTAGCATTTTCACACCATTGAACAGCCGCTTTTGTTTTCGCCAAAACATCTGCGTCGTTTAAATTTTTTGCAGCTTTGGGTTCTAGCATGTAAATGCAATCTTCTGCTTCAGCCACAAAATCAGGCTGATACTCTTGCTCGCCTCGTCCGCCCATGTAATAGATTTGAAATTGCCCACGAACAGGACGAAACCATTTGAGGCTGTCACGATCCAAAATGACTGCTAGCTGGCGTTCTGTATCAGAGTCAAACTTTTGAATGGGGTATAGGCAACGACTAAATCCCGCAAACACATAGCGTGCCATGTTGCTCTTATCTTTGGGTGGTAGCTTAAAGGGTAAGAGTGATTGTGCATTATTCGTGGTGTAAGCAGATTCCTTGAGAGGACTAAAACCTGAATGCACTCTTACTTCATACCCTTCGCTAGCCTCATATTCGTAATGTTCCAGCATTTGAGCATGGATCAACTTTGCCAGTTTCCGCTGCTCGTAGCGTAACACTTTGGTAATCTCTTGTTCAGACAAATAGCTTTTCAAATGCTCTACCACTTGGTCTGCAAGATCATACAGCAAGTCGGCGTTTTCATCGTAGGAAACATCATTAAAATCAATCAAACCTGCAACAATATAATTTTCTAAGCGGTCTTCTTCGATGCCTCCCATCATACCGCCCAGCTCAGCATTTTCGCCTGAACGTAGGTATTGCACCCATAACGATTCATCTGGCACGATAGGTGTATAGCTCTTAAGATCAAGCTGGAAGGGCTTAAAGCGGGAAATAACATCCCCCTTTGGCACCACTGAAATACGAGGAATATCAATCGTGTTCTGAATCATCAAGTCCACGGTTTTATTGATAATGGCTGAAAAATCGGGCTTCTCAATAATTCCTTCTAACTGTAATTGACCTGACTGATAACTTTGCTGGACTTCCCGCAACAAATTTTCTTTTACTTGTTCATGTTGTAAGTAACTGACACTTGGAATGCTGGCAGAGTCTTTTGCCAAGCGATGAATAGCCTGAGAGGTTATTTCTACTACTTTTTTCTCTTCTGGTGTGGTAAACACAGGCGGTTTATTTGCCGTAGGGGGAGCAATAACCGCTTGCCCCGATGTGTTTTGGGGAGTCAAGCCCAACAGACTGTCTAGGTTAGGAGAAGCCACTATCACTTGGTTTACTAACTCTTCTGGATTTTCAGGCAGAATAATTTGCTTTAGACGAATGGTGGAATCTGGTTTTTTAGCTTCATCCACAATTTCTTGAAAGCGGTCGTGGGCGACGATACTTAACCTATCCACAGCATCAACGCCAGTTCGCTTACCATAGGGTAGACGTAACCCCCGCCCAATAGATTGCTCAATCAAAATACGAGCATTGGCAGCACGCAAAGGCACAATTGTATACAGATTGGTTACGTCCCAGCCTTCTTTTAGCATGTTGACGTGAATCACAATCTCCGTTGGTTCAGTGGTACTTTCCACGGCAAGGAGTTTCTGAATCATTTCATCCTCTTTTTCGCCAGTTTGGCTAGAATCCACCTGAATGACCTTCTCTTTATATCGTCCTTGGAAAAATTCGTCTGACTGAATCAGCCTTAGCAATGCCGCCGCATGGGTTGTGTCACGAGCGATAATCAATAAAAAGGGTTTAACCAGTTTGTTGCCTGTCTCTCTGGCATAGGTTTCCAGTTCTACCTTGGTATTTTCATGCAGACGAATCCCATCTTCCAGCTTGAGGCGTTCAATTTCTTCGGTACTCATACCTGAAGCGTTAAAGTTTTTACGGGTGACAACAGCAGGTTCTTTCACATAGCCATCATCCATGGCTTGCCCTAGCGGGTAATCATAAATGACGTTCTTAAAGGGGATTGCCCCTTTACTTCCTTCTGAGAAAGGGGTGGCGGTAAGTTCTAGCCCTAGCACAGGTTTCAGTTCGTTAATGGCACGCAAGCCCGCTGAAGCACGGTAACGATGCGATTCATCCATGAGTAATACCAAGTCGGGCTGACTAGCTAAATATTCAAAATAGCTTTGCCCTAGCGTTTCTTTAAAACTACGAATTTTAGAGTTTCTGCCCCCACGCACTTCGGTATTGATTTTAGAAATGTTGAAAATGTTAATCACCACATCGTCATTCACCCTAAACAGATTGGACTGAAACTTTGCAATATCAGGCAACATATCACCCCGAACCCCTTCGCCCGATTCATAGTTTTCACCTGTTACAATAATCGGCGGCTTAATGGCAAATTCAGAAATGCCCTTAAACACATATTTGGGTGAAGACGGCGTAAAATCACCGATAAGCTTGTTATAGATTGTTAGGTTGGGGGCTAGAATAAAATACGTATTAAACCCACATGCTTGATGCAAATAGGTAATAAACGCCCCCATTAGCCGAGTTTTACCCACACCTGTTGCCAATGCAAAACATAGGGAGGGAAAATCCCGCTCAAAATCAGTGACCAATGGGTATTCCGAGCGGATAATCTCAAGGGCTTGTTGAACATCGGCATCTTTACGAGGTGGCACAATTTCGGTCAATCGAGCCAACAAGTCCAACGAGTGGCGTTGCGGTGTGCGGAGCGATAAACGACCAGCGATAGAATTTACAATTTTTTGCGACATGGCTTAAGCTCCCTCACTGGTTTCTGGTAATAGGCTAAGTTGTTCAGGGCTTTTGGGGGATTGACGGGCTGAACGAGTCACCACGTTTTCAGGTGGCTTTTCCGCCATAGGCAGATTTTCAACATTCAGCGAATAATCATCATGCCCCCATTCGCACTTAGCCAGCACGGCACGAGGAATCTTCTTAACCGTGAGGTTAGTAAAGCGTTCTGTGTTGCCCTTAAAGGCACTGCACAACACCAACAAACTGCGTTCTGTTCCTACTTCATCGCTTAGGGCTTGCAACTGT
Organism: Candidatus Melainabacteria bacterium; assembly: GCA_026389055.1. GTDB lineage: Bacteria > Cyanobacteriota > Vampirovibrionia > Vampirovibrionales > JAJTHC01 > JACEUU01. The sequence continues at coordinate 6,122 of JAPLIO010000102.1, forward strand.
TCGGCACTGAGGGTTTGCGTGGTAACGTAGATATAATCGCTTTCAGTGGAATACCCCTGTTGCCAGTAGACGGATTCGCTTGGGGCATAGGTGAAGCCTTCCAGTTTGCAAAGGGCTTCGGTGAGCATGGCGGGATTGTATTGCTTGCTAATGACCCAATTGCCCCAATGATCTTTTTCCAGCAGAGAGCCTGCTAGCTTGTAATAGCGAAAGCCACCGCCCCCCTGCCAATTGACCGCTTTGCTGATACCGCCTTGATCCGTGCCATCAACCACTTTTTGTAGGCGGGGGATGATATGGGTGTGGCAATGTTCGCCCAGTTCAATCATAATCCACCGCCTACCCATTTTGTGGGCAACCGCCCCCGTGGTGCCACTACCTGCGAAAGAATCCAGCACCAGATCACCAGGGTTTGTTGATAGCTGAATAATACGTTGAAGTAGACGTTCTGGTTTTGGTGTATCGAATACCTCTGTTTCATTAAAGTCTTTAACTTCTTTTTTGGCATCTTGATTGTGCCCGACTTCGGAGTGTAGCCAAATTGTCATGGAAGTTATACCATCTTTTACCTCATGGAAAAATTTTTTTAATCTTGGCACACCATTTCCATCACTTCCAAACCATATACGATTATCATTACGCAATTCTTGCAGTTTTTCTTTGGAAACACCCCAGCTTCTGCCTTTAGTAGGTAAAACAAACTTACCTGAAGGGAGTTCTATTTCGTAAATATCTTTAGGGGTAATTCTTTTTACAGTCAAATCACTA
>JAPLIO010000009.1 GCA_026389055.1 Candidatus Melainabacteria bacterium
AGTGGCTAGGTGGGTTAGGTTGTTTTCAAGTAAGGCACCCACGTTGTTAGCCGCAGCGGAAGCTTGCGTTGGGGGTGCGGGTGGCAGGGGAACAATGCCTAGGCGTTGTTCAATTTCTGCCATGCGAGATTGAATGTGGGAAATGGAGGAGGAAACGGCGTTCATGCCCATATCGTTCTTTTTCCTGATAGATAAAAAGCTTTTAGCTATACAAAGTAACTTATTGTTAGTATGTAATGCTTTCCTCGGCTTTCCCTCCTCCTTTTGGTGTAATTCTTGAGCTTACCTTTCAGTTTTCTATTTGTGAGGCTTTGGTCGTTATTATGTTAAAATAGAACTTAAGTCGTTCCGCTTTCTAATGAAAGTACCCCAAGTTTTAATGCTCAAACAACTGACTCTTGAAAACATCGCCGTTTTTGAACAATCTACCATCCAATTCCCCCAAGGCTTTAGCGTCATAACAGGCGAACCAGGGTCGGGGAAAAGCTTACTGGTAGATGCACTCGATTGGCTATTTGGGGCAGTCGTCAACAGTAAGGATGTTATTCGTACTGGCTGCCCACAAGGCAGGGTGGAATTGGTCTTTCAGTTAGCCCCCCAGCACGCCGAAGGGCTTTGGCAACTGTTAGATGGCGAAGGCGTGGAACTAGAACATGATGAAACAGGCTTTTGCGATTTAGCCATTGCCAGAGAATTTACCCCCACCGCTAGCCGATGCCGTTTAAACGGCACGGCGGTTTCAAGGGCAACGCTGGAAACCATTCGTCCGTTTTTGGTGGAAATTCAAAGCCAGCATAGTTCTATTGAATTGCTCCGCCCCCAAGCCCAGCGGGAAGCCTTAGATAGAATTGGCGATAAACCGCACCAGCAGTTACGCTTGGCTGTAGCCAGAACCTATTTACAATGGCATGAATTGAAACAAACCGTTGAAACGTGGCAACAACAAAGCCAACGGCACCAACAACGCATTCATTTACTACAAATGCAGGTGGAAGAATTGCAGTTGCTGGAATTGAACAGTGAAACGGAAGATGAAGAGCTTCGGGCGGAATTGTTACGCCTAAACCAAGCGGATTCGTTACGCCAAGCTTACGCTGAAGCCTTGTTCTATATGGAAGGCGGGGTGGATGATGGTACCAGCAACTCGGTAGATTCTGCCACCGTTTTGCCCTTGCTAGAAGGCATTAGCAAGGTGCGAAAAGCCCTTTCTGCCATTGATAGAGCGGAGCCTCGGGTGATACCGCTATTGGAAACCTTGGAAGGCTTTAAGGCGGAATTGAAGGAAATGAGCTATCAGCTAGCCACGTTCCAAGAAGAGTTGGTGGTTCACCCTGAACGTCAGCAGGAATTGTTGGTTCGGTTAGAAAAGCTGGATAAGATGAAACGCCTCTATGGGCCTTCGTTGCGGGAAGTGATTGCTCAATTTCACGCCATGGAAAAAGAATTGGATGAATTGGCGTTGTATTCCCAAGACCCTGAAAGTTTGTTGGCTCAATTAGCCTTACAGGAAGCCCAATTAAAGGAACTTTTAACCCAATTAACCGCCAGCCGAAAACAGTTGGCAAGCCACTTAACGCATCAATTGCAGGGGCTTTTGCAGGAATTAGCGATGCCTCATGCTCGGTTTGAAATTGAAGTAGCGTTGGCTGAAACGTTGACTGGCGATGGGCAAGACGCCATTATCTTTCAGTTTTCTGCCAACCCTGGGGAAAGTTTAAAGGCGTTAGCAAAAGTAGCCAGTGGGGGCGAACTTTCAAGGGTTTTATTAGCGTTGACTGTGGCTTCTATGCAGTATGGCAATCAAGGGTCTGCTACTAGCAATCCGCCTTCTAGGTTGTTTGTGTTTGATGAAATTGATACGGGCACTAGCGGGCAGGCGACTAAAACCATTGCCCAGCAGTTGCAAAAATTGGCAGGTATTGCCAAACAAGTGGTGGTTATTAGTCATCAGCCAGTTGTGGCGGCGGCGGCAACCACTTGCTTGGAAGTAGAAAAAACATCGAAGCCTGATGCGGAAAATTCGGCACAATGGCGAAGTTATTCGCAAGTGCGGGTGTTGACTAACCCTGTAGAACGATTGCCAATTATTAGCCGTTTAGCGGGTGGCGAAAACGGTCAGACCGAAGCGTCGCTAACGTTTGCTCAAGAATTGCTAACGGAAATGCAACCATCGACTCCTGCTTTGGTTTAATACCAATTGACAATTAAAATAGCGTAAGCATGCAAACCCACCAGTAGGAACGACCATCGCATTTGCTCTGCAGCTGCCGATGCGTTCCGTCCACC